>JAZRZY010000043.1:0-6436 GCA_045601605.1 Eubacteriales bacterium | reverse complement strand
TTGCCTCGGCGCCGTCGGCGCCGGCGCGCGCATCCTGCGTGCCACGGCACACACTCTGGCACAGGCACGGCGCTTTGCCGCAGAACAGGCACTCTTTTGCGTGTACGTAAAGGGCTCGGAGGAGACCTTGTACGCAGAAGCTGTTTTATTGGATGAAAACGGGCTTTTGCCCGTGCAAAAAAGCCTGCAAAAGGCACAGCGCGCACTGACGCAGAAAAGTAAGTCCGACGCGCTCGGCTCGGTGCGTGAGATGGGGGATGCCTTTTCCCGCGCTTATTGCACACGCCTTTCCCTTGAGACTCAGCCGCTCTGCGGAGTGAAGCTCTCGCTTTCCGGAGACGGCGCGGCAGAATTGCTTTCGGAGGTGTTGTCTGCCTCGGGCGCCACGGTTTGCCGCACCGAAGAGGAACACGCTCTCGCGCTGGAGGTCTGTGAATCGCGCGGGCTCTTGAACGTATCCTTCGACGGCCGTGCGATCACGGATCTGGAGCATTTGCGCGCGGCGGTGATCGCCGAGCGCATCCGCGGCAGACGCACGCTGTATCCGCTTTCGGTTTTGCCCCGTCAGCTTTCTGAGACGCTTGCTGAGGCGGGGGTGAAGATCGTGTATCCCGAGGTGTGCCTGCCCACCTGCGGCGAGGAGGCCGTGCGCCGCGCGGCCAGAGAGGATTTCGACCTCTCGGATCTGACCTCGCTTTCTCTGTTTCTGTTTTCCGACCTCGCCGAGCCCACGGCGGAGGCGGTCTTGGGAAAATTGGAACGCGCCCTTTCCGCGCTGAAGCCCTTTGCGATGTACAGCGGGGAATACGTCTTTGACAAACAGCTTTCCGCAAGGCTCTTTTCGCATCTGTGGGATCAGATCGATCAGGAGGAGTCGGGCCTTTGCCTGCACCATGCGTCCGGCGGGGTGAGCCATCTGTATCCCGCGCTCGGCCGCGTACGCATCCTTTCCGAGGGGACAAGTGCAGAGGCTGCAGAAGAATTTTTCGCTCTGACAAGAGAGCGTTTGGAGGAAACCTTAAACACCTTAAACTCAATCAGGAGAACGAAATGAACGAAACCAAGAAGAACACCGCTTCGAAGAAAAAGGCGGTGAAAAAAACACCGGAGGAGATCTCGCTTTCGCCGAACAAGCGTGCCGCGAAGAAGCCTGCGGCAAAGCGCGCCCCGAAGAAAAAAGCGGGGAAGCTGCGCGTCATTGCCTTGGGCGGTCTCGATGAGATCGGGCGCAACCTGACCGTTTTGGAATATGAGAACGAGATGCTCATTTTCGACTGCGGTCTGGGCTTTCCCGACGACGATATGCTCGGCGTGGATCTCGTGATCCCCGATTTTACGTACATCCGCGAGAACGCTGAAAAATTACGCGCAGTCTTCTTGACGCACGGTCACGAGGATCACATCGGAGCCCTGCCGTATTTTCTGCGTGATTTTCACGTGCCGGTTTACGGCACGCGCTTGACGCTCGGTATTTTGGGCAACAAATTGCCGGAGCATCGCCTGGAGAAAAAGCCGGATCTCATCACCATTTCGGCGGGCGAACGCATCCGCGAGGGCTCGTTTGAAGTGGAGGCGATCCGCGTCAATCACTCCATTCCGGACAGCCTTGCGTATGCCGTGCGTACCCCGGTGGGCACCGTGGTGCTCACGGGCGATTTCAAGATCGATCTGACCCCCATCGACGGCGAGGTGACGGATCTGACCCGACTCGGTGAGATCGGGCAGGAGGGCGTGCTTGCCCTTCTCTGTGAGTCCACCAATGCGGAGCGCCCCGGCTACACCGCCTCGGAGCGCACCGTCGGCCGCGCTCTTGAGGAGATCTTCCACGGCTGTAAAAAGCGCGTGGTCATCGCCACGTTCTCGTCGAACGTGCACCGCGTCCAGCAGATCATCGACACCTCCGTGCGCTACGGGCGCAAGGTCGCGGTGATGGGCAGAAGTATGACGAACATCCTGTCTGCCGCGCGTGAGCTTGGCTACATCCGCATCCCCGAGGGGGTGCTCATCGACGTGGAGGAGATGCGTGCGTACCGCCCGAATCAGCTCACGCTGATCACCACGGGCAGTCAGGGTGAGCCGATGAGCGCGCTTTCGCGCATGGCGTTCGGCTCGCACTCGCAGGTGACGCTCGGGCTCGACGACCTCGTCGTCATCTCGGCAAACCCCATCCCCGGCAACGACCGTGCCGTGGGGCGCATCATCAACGAGCTTTTGCGTAACCACGTCAGCGTGGTGTACAGCACCGTCGCCGACGTGCACGTCTCGGGTCACGCCTGTCAGGAGGAGATCCGCACCGTGATGGCGCTCTTAAAGCCCAAGTATCTCATCCCCGTGCACGGCGAATATAAGCACCGCGCCCAGACCAAGCTCATCGGCCAGTCCTTGAACATCCCCGAAAAGAACATTCCGCTTCTCGACATCGGTCAGGTTGCCGTCCTCGGTGAGAAGGAGATCAAGGTTGCCGAGACCGTGACGGCGGGAAAACTTCTCGTGGACGGAAGCGGTGTGGGCGATGTCGGCGCCGTGGTGCTCCGCGACCGCCGCGCGCTCTCGCAGGAGGGACTCGTGGCCGTCGTCATCGCTGCAGACATCAAGGAGGGCTATCTGATGAGCCAGCCGGAGATCGCCACGCGCGGTTTCGTCTATGTCAAGGAATCGCAGGCGCTCATCGACGAGATGCGCGACTTGGTGCGCGACGTGGCAGACGATTATCTCTTCAATTCCCGCCGCATTGATGAAAACGAGCTCAAGGCGAAGATCCGCGACGAGCTTTCACGCTTCCTCTTTGCCAAGACCAAACGCCGCCCCGTCGTCCTCCCGATCGTGGTGCGCGTGTGAGAGGCGACACAAAAGCAGAGCAAATTTGCTCTGCTTTTTTCTTTGGAAAGGGGAAAACGCCTCTTGAAGAAAGACTCGGTTTGTGATATACTGTGTAAGAATTTGAAGTTTTTTGAAACGGAGGTCATCATTTTGCAACGCCGAGGATTTGACAACGATTTGTACATTGAGAAGCAGTCGTCCGAGATTGCAAAGCGCATCGCCATGTTCGGCGACAAGCTGTATCTCGAGTTCGGCGGCAAGCTCTTCGATGATTTCCACGCCTCCCGCGTGCTTCCCGGCTTTGCGCCCGACTCGAAGATCACGATGCTCAAGAGCCTCTCGCGCGATGCGGAGATCGTCATCGCCATCAAGGCGGATGACATTGAGAAAAACAAGATCCGCGGCGACTACGGCATCACCTACGATGCAGACGTCTTGCGCCTCATCGACGCCTTCCGCGAGGAGGGGCTGTTCGTTTCCAGCGTCGTCATCACCCAGTTTTTGGGACAGGCGAGCGCCGAGATCTTCCGCCGCAAGCTGGAGCGCTACGGCGTGCGCGTGTATTACCATTACTCCATCGAGGGCTATCCCTCGAACGTCTCCGCCATCGTCAGCGAAGACGGCTTCGGCAAAAACGATTACATCGAAACGACCCGTCCTCTGGTGGTCATCACCGCCCCCGGTCCGGGCAGCGGAAAGATGGCGACCTGTCTCTCCCAGCTCTATCACGAGCATAAGAGGGGAGTCAGTGCGGGATATGCCAAGTTTGAGACCTTCCCGATCTGGAACCAGCCCTTAAAGCATCCCGTAAACCTCGCTTACGAGGCCGCCACGGCAGATCTTGACGACGTCAATATGATCGACCCCTATCATCTGAAGGCTTACGGCGAGACCACCGTCAACTACAACCGCGACGTGGAAGTGTTCCCCGTGCTTTCCGCAATTTTCGAGAAGATCTCCGGCACCTGCCCTTACAAGTCGCCGACGGATATGGGTGTCAATATGGCGGGCTTTTGCATCTCGGATGACGAGGCTTGCCGAAAGGCCTCCGCAGACGAGATCCTCTGCCGTTACTATGCGGCACTGGTTGCCGCCCGCAGGGAGGAGAAGAACCCCGAGGCAGCCACCAAGATCGAGCTTTTGATGAAGCAGGCTGCCTTGACGAGCGAGGATCGCCCCGTTATTTCCGCCGCACTTTCCCGCTCGGAGGAAACGCTCGGCCAGCCCGCTATGGCGATCGAGCTTGCCGACGGCCGCATCGTCACGGGCAAGACGACCCCTCTGCTCGGTGCTTCCTCCGCCGCTCTGCTCAATGCGGTCAAGCTGCTTGCGGGCATTGACGAGGAGGTACATCTCATCGCACCCGAGGTCATTGAGCCGATCCAGAAGCTCAAGACGGGCGTGCTGGGCAACCACAACCCTCGCCTGCATTCCGACGAGGTGCTCATCGCCCTTACCATCTCCGCCTGTCACAGCCCCGCCGCCGCGCAGGCACTTTCCAAGCTCTCCGAGCTCCGCTCTTGTGAGGCGCATTCCACCGTCATTCTCTCTCAGGTGGATGAGAACATCTACCGCAAGCTCGGCATCCGCCTCACCTGTGAGCCGAAGTATCAGACCAAGCGCCTCTTCCATAAGTCCTAATACAAAAGCACCAAGGCAAGCCTTGGTGCTTTTTTCAGTATTGCCAGTGGGCAACGTTGCCCTCGGTGATGAAGTAGTCGGGGCGGGGAGTGCTGTGCTCAAGAGGGCCCGTGGAGATAAGGACGAGCTTGATCTTCCGCTTTTCGGGGATGATGTTTTTGATATACACACAGCAGGCGCTTCCGGCTTGGATGCCGCTTTTGTATTCGGCAAGTCCCGCGAGGTTGGGCGTAAGTTCGATGAAGATGCCGTAGTCCTCCACGCCGCGCACGATCCCTGTGACCGTTTGTCCGATCTCGAAGGATGCGGCGTTTTCCTCCCACGTGCCGAGCAATTCCTTGTGCGTCAGACAGATGCGTCCCCGCTTGCCGAAGGCTACGTCGTCGCGGCAGCGCACGGCGGCGTAGATGTACTGCCCGAGGTAGAAGCGTGCCGAGGGGTGCGAGATGCGTGACACGGAGATGCAGTCGATGGAGAGCAGAGAGGTGATGCCGCACCCGATGTCGCAAAAGGCACCGAAGGGCTCAAAGTGCGTCACACGGCAGGGGAGCACGTCGCCGTCGGAGAGCGTGTCAAGGTATTCCGTAAGACAGCGGCGCTGTGCCTCCTTCCGGGAGAGGTAGAGAACGTGTACGCCGTGCTCCTCGACGATCTTCGTGATGAGAAAGCAGACGCTTTTTCCCACGCGGGTGATGGCGGCGATGTCGCGGCAGGCACCGCCGTCCGGAGTGAGGGCGATCTCCTCGTGCGGGATGACGGCGCGCATGCCGCCGAGGTTTAAGATGAGCGAGAGGGAAGAGTCGCACAGAAGCACCCGTCCTTCCAGAATACGGCGGGTCTTCATCGCCTTTTCCAAAGACGCAAGCGTCGCGGTCGCCTCTCGGTTTTCGGGTGTGTTGATCAGGACCCCTTCGGGGAAAAAGTGTGTTTTCACGTGCCTTTGCCCTCCTATCGTTGGCTTTCCTTACAAACGGTATGCGAAGGGGCAAAAAAATATGTTGGGGCGCGGTTGTCTTTTGGCATCGCCTGTGCTATAATGGCGCGCGAGGTATGAATATGAAATCCAAAAAGGTCTTTAGCGTCATCGCGCTTTTCGTTGCGGCCTTCATCTGGGGAACGGCCTTCTCCGCCCAGAAGATCGCGGCGGAAAACGGGATGGGTAATTTTTATTTCAACGGGGTCCGTTTTTTGATCGGATCCGTTTCTCTTGTTTTCGTGGCGGCTGTCTTTTCGCGCAAGAATTTGCGTCTGAGGAAGACGGTTTTTCCCTCGCTTCTTGCGGGCACGGTGCTTTTTTGTGCCTCCAACCTTCAGCAGTTCGGCATCGACATCGGCAAAAGCGCGGGCAAAGCAAGCTTCATCACGGGACTCTACATCATCCTCGTACCCTTCGCCCTGTTTTTGTTTTTCCGCCGCCGTCCGAGGCTACCCGTGTTTCTCGGTGCGCTTGCGGCACTGGCCGGCCTGTATCTCATCAGCGTGAAGCCGGGCGAGGGCGTGGGGCTCGGAGACGTTTTGCTTTTGATCGGTGCGCTGTTTTGGACGGCGCATATCATTGTCATCGACCGTTTTGCCGCAGACTGTGACCCCATCGTGTTCTCTTTGATGCAGTTTTTCGTGGCGGGGATCCTCTCGATGATTGCCGCGTTTCTGTTTGAGGACGTTTCCCTTACAGCGCTTTCAGGAAGCCTTGCTCCCGTGCTTTACACGGGTGTGTTCTCCTCCGGCGTGGCTTACACCTGTCAGGTCATCGGGCAGAAGCACACGGAGCCCGCCGCCGCAAGCATCATCCTCTCCGGAGAAGCGCTGTTCGGGGCAATTTCCGGCATAGTCATTAACGGCGAGGTGCCGGACGAGCGTGTGACGATCGGAGCGGCGCTCATGTTTTTCGGCATCGTGTTCTCACAGGTTGACTTTTCCCGCAAAAAACGGGCGTAAAGAACACAAAAACACCCGAGTATCGCAGATACTCGGG
>JAZRZY010000042.1:0-4705 GCA_045601605.1 Eubacteriales bacterium | reverse complement strand
CCGAAATCCGTCGCCGTGGCAAAGAACAAGACCGCAAAGGTCACCGTCAAGGCCGAGGGCGAAGGGCTCAAATACACCTGGTACGTGAAGAAGGCGGGCGCGACGAAGTTTACGAAGTCCTCCGTGAAGACCTCTTCCTACGCCGTGAAGATGACCTCCTCTTCCGCGAACCGTCAGCTCTACTGCAAGATCACCGACAAGTTCGGCAACACCGTGACGTCAAAGACCGTCTCGATGAAACTGAAATAACGAAACAAGAAGCACGCCTCGGCGTGCTTCTTTTTCTTGACAACAGGGGCGTTTTGTGTTAAATTGACGTTGCAAAGGAGAGACAGCATGAACACATCCGTAAATGAGACCGCTCTGCAGAGCGCCGCGCTCGGCGCCGAAGAGCGGGACTTTGTTGAAAAAACGCGCCGCCTGCTCTTGTGGGAGCAAAAGGCGTGGCGCATCGCCGCGATCGCGTTTTTGATTTTGGGCATCGTCGTCTTTGTGATCTGCGCCATTGGTGCCGCGGTCGTCTGGGATCAGATGCATTCGCTGAGCAAGGTTTACGATTCTTTCTACGATCTTTACGGCGATTACGGTTATTCCGGTACGCGGTATGACACACTCGGGCTTTTCTACGCCATCTATTTTCTGTTCCTCGGGGTGTTCGATCTTGTGCAATGCGGCGTCCTTTTCGTCGCGGGGCAGATCGCGGCAAGCAAGATCGACCAATACACCGAGACGATCGACACGGCGTTTGAAGAGACCGAAAAGCGCCTTTCTTGCGTCGGGATCATGGTCATTGCCATTTTGTTCAACTGCATCGCCCTGATCTTCTTTGCCATCAATCGCGCGCGCATCCTCTCCTCTCCCGAGACCGTCGCCCGCATCAAGAAAAGCCAAGCCTGAGAAGAAGAAAAGAAAAAGGGTACCCCGACGGGGGGGCCTTTTGCGTTTCGTTATTCTGCTTTGGCAGCTTTGCGCTTTGCTTCCTCTTCTTCCTCAAGCTCGCGGTAGGCGACCTTGCCGACGAGGGTCTTTGGCAAGCTGTCGCGGATCTCGAACTCGTAGGGCATCGCGTATTTTGCGATGTTCTTTTTGCAGTGGGCTCGGATGGATTCAATGATCTCGGGGGAGGCCTCCACGCCGGGGCGCAACATCACGAACGCCTTGACCTTCTGCATCTTGTAGGGGTCGGGCACGCCGATGCAGCAGGACATCTGCACGGCCTCGTGGCCGTCGATGACGTTCTCAAGCTGAGAGGGATAGATGTTGTAGCCGGAGGAGATGATCATACGCTTGGCGCGTTGCTTGAAATAGACAAAGCCGTCTTCGTCCATCACGCCGAGGTCGCCGGAGTGCAGCCAGATGCGGCCGTCGTCGTGCTTGCGAAGGGTGTCGGCAGTCTCCTCGGGGAGTCCCGCGTAGCCGATCATCACGGAGGGGCCGGAGATGCACATTTCGCCCTCTTCGCCGTAGGGCACCTCTTCGGTGGTGCCGACCTTTACGATCTTATAGAAGGTGTCGGGGAAGGGCAGACCGATGGAGCCCTCGCGCTCGATGTGGTACGGAGTGAGGCAAGAGGCGGTGACGCACTCGGTCATACCGTAGCCCTCGCGGATGCGAACGCCTGCCTTGTGCTCCAGCAGAAATTTGTCAAACTTCTTCTTCAGCTCGACGGAGAGGCTGTCGCCGCCGGAGAAGACGCCCGTCAGGCAGGAGAGATCCACGCCGTCCATATCGGGGTTGCGGAGGATGCCCTCGAAGAGCGTCGGCACGCCCGCGATGACGTTGGGGCGCTTGGTGCGAAGAAGCTTGGAGTAGAGTTTTACGTTGACCTGCGGAACGAGGATGCAGGTGCCGCCCGCGCAGAGGGCGGTGTGGATGGAAACGCCGAGACCGAAGCCGTGGAAGATGGGCATTACGGCGAGCATTTTTGCGCCCTCAAAGAAGCAGTTGCCCATGTTGAGCGTCTGCAGGGCGAGGGCGTTGAAGTTTAAGTTGGAGAGCAAAATGCCCTTCGTCTTGCCCGTCGTACCGCCGCTGTAGAGAATGACGGCCACGTCTTCGGGCTTCTTGTGGCACTCGTAGTTGCCGAGCAGATTTTTGCCGAGCTTTAAGAAGTCGGTCCACCGGATGACGCTCGGATCGTTCTCGGGAATGGGGGCGTTCTTGTTGATCTTGCGACCCGAGGTGAGGTTGTAGCCGATCTTCAAGACGCCGCTGAGCGCGTCTGCAATGGAGGTGACGATGAGCTTCTTTAAGGGATACTTTTTCTTGACCGCCACGAACTTCGGGTAGAACTGCTGCAGGGTGAGCGCGCAGACGGAGCGGCTGTCCTCCAGATAAAAGGCGATCTCGCCCTCGCTGGAGAGCGGGTGGATCATATTGGCGACGGCGCCGATGACGTTGATGGCGTAGAAGGTGATGATCGCCTGCGGGCAGTTGGGCATACAGATGGTGACGCGATCACCCGGGCGGATGCCGTAGGCGTAGAGGGATTTTGCCGCAAGGTGGATCTCGCGCTCAAAGTCGGCAAACGTCGTCTCAAAGCCCTGAAATTCGTATGCGATCTTGTCCGGAAGGCGGTGAGCCGTATCAAACAGGTTTTGGGACATAGAGCCCTTGGCGTATTCCAGCGTACGCGGCACGACGCCGTACGAGGAGAGCCAAGGCGCTTTTACCTGTGAATCATTCATAATCCACTTCCTCCTTTGCAGGACGGTCTAAGATCTCGGGGTTTTGCAGAATGTGATGCAAAAGACGGATGGTCTTGGAGTAGTAATAGCCGTCTGCGATGCGCTCGTCCAGCGTGATGGAGAGCTTGAGCACCTCGCGGATCTCGGCGCGTCCGTCCTCGCGGACCACCACGCGCTTGTGCTTTCTGCCGATGACGCCGAAGATGGAGTTGGTGCCCCATTCGGCGAGGTGGTGGTAGGCGGCGTTGAGCTTGATGGAGCCGAGGTTGGAGAGGAACACGGTTGCCTGATACGGATCTTCGCGGATCAATTCGCGCGGCGTGATGTCGTAGTAGTGCATAAAGAAGAGGACGCGGCGCACGATGCGAAGGAGCCAGCGCGGCATCTTGACGAAGATGTCCATCATATCCGTCGAGTGGTCCTGATTGCCGTCCTTTCGGATGTAGCTGACCTTTTCGCAGAGATCGTCGTGCAGCGTGTCGATCGTGGTCTCACCGTCGCAGGGAAGGAAGACAAGCCCCTCTTCGCCGTGATCGGAAAAGCGCTTCTTCGCGGTGAAGGAAAGCACGATGCGGTCTCTCTGGTAGAGACGATCGCCCGCATAAAAGCGGTTCATCTGCGGGCGCAGGTAGATGGTCTTCGCGATCGCGGCGGCGATGACGTGAAAGAAGGTATATTTGTATTCCGGATTCGAGGCGTTTTTCTTGTCCACGTAGGCCTGGATCTTTTCCACGTCCACGATCTCTTCGATGCAGGCCTCGTTGTTGCATCTGCCGGGCAGAATCACAGGCATAAAAGCGTGCATGGAGTCGATCTTGCGTACGAGTGTTGCGTCGCGGCGGTCTCCCCAGCGGCGGCGGGTCTTTTCAGTCTTTGCCATGTTGCAACTCCTTTTTGGATGTTTTTTCTAAGATGGCGACCTTGGCGCATTCCAGCATGCGCGCGGCGGCGGCCACGGGGCGCGGTGCTTTGCGCGGGCGGCTTGTAAGCGGTGCGGGGGAAAGCTCTGCGGAAAGCTCCTCCAAGGCCTCTACCAGTGCGCCGAGATCGCTCTCGCGCAGGACGGGTGCGGCAGTATCAAGCTGACCCTCCGCCTGACGCGCGGCGCTTTCGCCTTCCGGCGTCAGCTCCAAAAGCACTTGCCTGTCGTCTCCGCCTCCTCCGCGGTGTCGGAGCAAAAAGCCCTGCTTGCAGAGCTTCTTGCAGAGGGAGGACGCATTGGTGCGCGCCATACCGAGCAGGCCGGCAAGCTCGCCGATGGAGAGCGCGCCGTAGCGGTGCAGGGTGTGCAAAAGCTTCAGCTGACCCGTGGTGATGGAAAAGGCGTTTGCCACGGGGCGGAACAGCTCTTCATAATAGCGGTGGATGATCTCGATCGCATCCCAAAGCTCGTTTTGTTGCTGACGGCTTGCCACAGACTTTCTCCTTTCGACAAAATGCGTTCAAAACAAAATAGTTATGTTTTATATATAATACTCTTTTTTTGCCTTTCTGTCAAGGGAGTGCTCTGCCTTGGGGCTTTACAAAACAGAGCCTTTTGCATATAATACAAACAACGAAAACAATTTATACAGTGAGGAAAAATGTCCGGAAAACAAAATCCCGCCATGCTCTGTGATTTCTATGAAATGACGATGAGCCGCGGCTATTTCGAAAACGGCTTGAGCGACAGGATCGCTTATTTTGATCTGTTCTTCCGCAACGTGCCCGACGGGGGCGGCTTTGCCATTGCGGCGGGGCTTGAGCAGCTCATCGAGTACGTGAAGAACCTGCATTTTGACGAGGAGGACATCGCCTTCCTGCGCGCCAAGGGCGGCTTCTCGGAGGCGTTTTTGTCTTACCTGAAAAATTTTTGCTTCACCGGTGATATTTGGGCGGTGCCGGAGGGCACGCCCGTCTTTCCGGGGGAGCCGGTCGTTGTGGTGCGTGCGCCTGTTTTGCAGGCGCAGCTTATGGAGACCTTCCTGCTTTTGACCATCAATCACCAGTCGCTGATCGCCACCAAAGCCAACCGCATC
>JAZRZY010000041.1:0-4960 GCA_045601605.1 Eubacteriales bacterium | reverse complement strand
TAGTACCACTTGTAGGTCAGGCCCTCGCCCTCCGCTTTCACGGTGACCGTCGCGGTCTTGCCGTAGGCGACGGTGACGGAAGCGGGCTGCTTGGCGATACGCGCTTCCATGGCCAGCGTGCAGACGTTCGTCTGGATCTCGTCGCCGAACTCGTCGGTGATGACACAGTAGATCTGACGGCCGCTTCTCGCGCCGGTCATCGCAACGCTGTACGTGTCTCCGGTGAAGGTCGTGGTCAGCTTGAAGGCGACCATGTTCTTATCCTTGTAATACCAGGCGTAGGTAAGCTCGCCTTCGCCGGTAGCGGCCACAGTCACCTCGGCGGTATCCTTGTACGCTTTCACGACCAGCTCTTCGGGCTGCTTGGTGATGACGAGCGGCTTCTTCAAAACGATGTCGACCGTGAACTGAAGATCACAGGACTCGTAATACACGTCCAGCCAGACGGGACCCTCGTACAGAGTCTCAAAGCCAACGATATCCGCTTCTGCCAAGGGAACGACCTTTTGGGTGTCGTTGTTGTAGTAAACGGTGATCTCACCGCCGGTGGGATCAAAGGGCTCTGTGCTGCCGAGCAGGTATTGCATCTTATCGGGGTTCTTGGTGAGCGAGATGCTTTCCGCGGTCTTCGCGATCACGGTGACGGGCAGGTAGCACGGCTCGCCGCCATAGACGTTCGAGACGCCCTTGTAGGTAACGAGAAGATTCTGTTCGCCGACGAGATCCTTGTCGTAGCCCGTGACCATGTCGAGCGTCATGTCCACGACGCCGTGCGTGCCGTTGTTGTAATTCAAGGTGAGTTGTCCGCCGGCGACGGTAAGCTCCTCGCCTTCCAGGTAATAGGTCTTTTCGGGCATTCCGGTGATGGCAATGCTCTCGATGCTCTTGGCAATGATCTCAACCTCGTAGGTGCAGGTCAGGCCCGCGTAGGTGACGGTAAGGGTCTGCTTGCCGACGACGGTGTTGTCAAAGCCGGTGACGGAGACGTCGATGCTGTTCATCGTCAGGCCGTCGTAGGTCTCGTTGTCGTAAACGATGTGGAGCGTGCCGCCTTCCAGGGAGAGCAGGTCATAGCCTTCCAGATATTCGGTCTGTGCAGGCTTGTCGAAGACCACGATGCTCACGGGCACCTTCGCTTCGACGGTGACGGCGTAGGTGCAGGTCAGTCCGGCGTAGCTGACGGTGATCTCCTGCTCACCGACGGTGAAGGTGTCAAAGCCGGAAAGTGTCGCCTCGGAAAGCGCGATGGTGGAGGTAGAAGAATCCTCGTAGGTGACGGTGATGATGCCGCCCGTGGGATCCAGCTCACGCTCACCCGGCTTGTTTTCCTTATAGACAAGCTTGTTCGGGAGGGTGGTGACTTCGATTCCGGTGATCACCTTTTCCACCACGGTGACTTCAAAGCCCGCCGTATGCTGCTGATACTCGGCAGTAAGCACCTTGACGCCGGCAGTCTCGCTGTCAAAGCCGGTGACAACCACCTCGGACAAGGCAATGACGTCGGAGGTATCGTTGTTATACCGGACGGTGATCTCACCGCCGGTCAGATCCAAAGATTCGCCGAGGAAGTAGGTCGTCTTGTCCGGATTCTTGGTCACGACGATGTGATCGATCGCCTTTGCCACGATCTCCACGGAGATCTGCGTAGAAAAGCCGGCGTAGGCGACGTTCAGATCGCAGGTACCGGGGATGGTGTTGTCAAAGCCGGTGACGGTCGCAGCCGAAAGCGGCAGGTCCTCGGTGGTGTTGTTGTTGTATAACACGCGGAAGGTTCCGCCGGAAAGATCCAGCTCGTCCTTTCCTTCCAGATAGAGCACCTTCGTCAGAGAAGTCAACGGCACGATTCCGATGATCTCCTTGGCAACGACCTCAACCTCAAAGGTGCAGGTGAAGCCCTCGTAGCTCACGGTGACGGTCTGGGGGCCGACGGCGTTCTTGTCGTAACCGGTGACGGTGGCGTCGAGCATACGCTGATACGTGTAGGTGTCGTTGTTGTAGGCAACCTCGATCATGCCGCCGGTAAGATCCAGTTCCTCGCCTTCGATGTAGGTCAGCTTCGAGGGGAGAGCGTCAACGGAGATGCCGGTGATGCTCGCCGGCAGGATCGTGACCTCAAGAGTGCAGGTCTTGCCCTCGTAGGTGACGGTGAGGGTCTGGGGGCCGAGTTGAGTGTCGTCAAAACCGGTGACGACCGCCTCGGAGAGGTCGATCTCCTCGGTGGACTCGTCGTCATAGGTCAGGGTGAGCTTGCCGCCGGCGGGGTCGAATTCACCGGGGGCGCATTCGAGATACTCGGTCTTGGTAGGCAAAGTGGTGACTTCAATGGATTCAAGCACGGGGTCGGGCGTGGGCTCGGTGTATTCGCCGCGCTGGATATAGCCGTTGACGGTCTGATAGCCGACGTAAGGCGCGTCGTTTGCACGATCGAGCAAGGTTTCCACGCCGGGCGTTCCGTCTCTGCGAACGATCTCCAGCTCGGTGCGGCCCTGCCAATCACCGATGAATTCAAAATCGATGAACGCAAATTCATAAAGATTCATTTCGTACTCGGACGCATAGCAGGGGTTCTCCATCGACGTGGTCCAAGCGATGAACACGAGCGGATTGACGTCGCTTGCGGGGGGAGAAAGCTGGAAGCCGCCCTCAAACAGAGCAGGGCCGTAATACTCGGCGTTTCTGCCGCTGCCGACCTGCGCGTACACGTCAGTCTGACGCAGTTTGGTCTCGTCGTATTTCACGCGCACGTCCACCGTGCCGAGGTCATCCTCGTCCGTGAGGTTCGTAAGCCAAAGGGCAACGGTAACCTTCGTCGCTTCGGCAGGCACTTCAACACTCTGGATGCTGAAGGTCATTTCCGTCGGACGGGGATCGCCCTCATAGGCTGCAAACACGCCCAGCGGCAAGAGCGCGCAAAGCATCAGGCTCGCCAGAAGTGCAGATAACAAACGTCTGTAAATCTTCATAAACAGTCCTCCCTATGGATAATCCGTACAAGATGCTCAAGGAAGCGTTCCTATACGCTGCAATTGTACCACACGGCGCGCAAAAAGTAAAGGCAAAAAACGATGAACATTTTTCCTCTTTGCTCTTTCTTTTTTTTGCGAAATAGGATATAATGTAAAATTGTAAAGAATCTACATTTTACGGAGCTTCTATGTCTCAACTCATCTCCCAACTCAAAGAAATTTGGCGCAACTTCGATCCCGGCACTTGGTGCAAAGAGATCAACGTGCGCTCCTTCTTGCGTCACAACTTCACTCCCTACGACGGGGACGAGAGCTTTTTGGCCTCTCCCACGCAGGCAACGCTCACCCTTTGGGAGCGCGTGACGGAGCTGTTCGCCGAGGAACGCGCAAAGGGCGGCGTGCTCGATATGGATACCAAGATCATCTCCTCCATCACCTCGCACGAGCCCGGCTACATCGACCGCACACTGGGAAAGATCGGCGGTCTGCAGACGGACAAGCCGCTGAAGCGTGCTCTTATGCCCTACGGCGGCATCCGCATGGCGGAAAAAGCCCTTTCCGAAAACGGCTACGAGATCGATCCCGAGGTGCGCGAATTCTTCACCACCTACCGCAAGACGCACAATGCAGGCGTATTCGACGCCTACACCCCCGAGATGCGCGCCTGCCGCTCCAGTCACATCATCACGGGCCTGCCCTACGCTTACGGCCGTGGCCGCATCATCGGTGACTACCGCCGCATTGCTCTCTACGGCGTGGATCGCTTGATCGAAAAGAAGATCGAAGAAAAAGAAACCACGAAGAGCGCAATGTACGAGGACGTCATCCGCGACCGCGAGGAGCTCTCCGAGCAGATCCGCGCGCTGGAGGATCTGAAAAAGATGGCGCTCTCCTACGGCTACGACATCTCCATGCCCGCGCACGACACGAAGGAGGCCATCCAATGGCTCTACTTCGGATACCTCGCCGCCGTCAAGGAGCAGAACGGCGCGGCGATGTCGCTCGGACGCACCTCCACCTTCCTCGATTGCTATGCCGAGCGCGACCTCGCCGAGGGGCGCTACACGGAGAGCGAGATCCAAGAGATGGTGGATCATTTCATCATGAAGCTTCGCCTCATCAAGTTTGCCCGCACCCCCGAGTACAACGCACTCTTCTCGGGCGATCCGCAATGGGTGACGGAATCCATCGGCGGTATGGCCGTAGACGGCAGACACATGGTCACCAAGATGAGTTACCGCTATCTGCACACGCTGAAGAACCTCGGCACCTCCCCCGAGCCGAACCTGACGGTGCTCTGGAGCCCGAATTTGCCCGTCCCCTTCAAGCGTTACTGCGCCAAAATGTCCATTGAGACCTCGTCCATCCAGTACGAGAGCGACGAATTGATGCGCTTCTTCCACGGCGACGACTACGCCATTGCCTGCTGTGTCTCCTCGATGCGCCTCGGCAAGGAAATGCAGTTCTTCGGCGCGCGCGCCAACCTCGCCAAATGCCTCCTGTACGCCATCAACGGCGGCCGTGACGAGATCTCGGGCAAGCAGGTCGGCCCGAAGTATCGCCCCATCACCGCCGAATACCTCGATTTTGACGAGGTGATGGAGCATTACGACGCCATGATGGAATGGCTCGCCAAGGTGTACGTGGATACGCTGAACATCATCCACTATATGCACGACAAATACTGCTACGAAAAGATCCAGATGGCGCTCCACGACAAGGACGTCACCCGCTGGTTTGCAACGGGCATTGCAGGGCTCTCCGTCGTGGCGGATTCACTTTCCGCCATCAAATACGCCCGCGTGCGCGTATTGCGTGACGAAACGGGTCTTGCCACCGGCTACGAGGTGGAAGGCGACTTCCCCAAGTACGGCTACGACTACGACCGCGTGGACGAGCTCGCCTACGACATCGTCCACCGCTTTATGGAGCACATCCGTAAGAATCACACCTACCGCGGGAGCGTGCCGACTACCTCGATTTTGACCATTACC
>JAZRZY010000040.1:0-17922 GCA_045601605.1 Eubacteriales bacterium | reverse complement strand
ACGACGGGCTCGTTTTGCGGCTTTCCGGTCAGAGAATGCTCTTTTTTTGTTTGTCGCACGCAACCAAAACCCACCGCAAACGGCACCCGTGTTTTGGGTGCCGTATGTGTGTGACGTGGTCATTTCCTTCTTCTTCACCTTGGCTTTTCTTTGCTTCTTTCTTTTCTCCCGAAAAGAAAGAAGAGTCTCCACACAAGCGGAAACGGCGCCCGCAGTTTGGGTGCCGTTTGTGTGTGACGTTGTCATTTTTTCTTCCTCACCTTGGCTTTTCTTTGCTTCTTTCTTTTCTCCTGAAAAGAAAGAAGGGAAAAACAAAAACGCAGGAGTTTTCACTCCTGCGTTTTTCAATCGATTCACTCGTCCTTTGCGATGACGTCAATGATGGCGCGTGCCTTCATCGACCAGTCGTTCTCGCGCGCCTCGCGGTCGAGAAGGGCAACGTAGTCGGTGTTTTCGGCTTTTTTGAGACCTTCTTCCACTTGCGCGAGGAACTCGTCGTGGTCGTGTCCGATGAGGACGGAGGCGTATTTTCTGCACTCGTTCATATCCGTCGTAACGATCGGCTTGTGAAGCGCCATATATTCAAAGATCTTCACGGGACTCGTCGCACGCGTGATGTCGTTGATGACGAACGGGATCATCAAAAGATCGCAGCGCCGTGCGTAGTTTTTCAGCACCGAGTAGTCACGTGCGCCGAGGAAGTAGATGTTTTCCTCCGTGCCGTTCAGATTCTCGTCGTAGGACTCGTCGTATTTGATGCCGAAGAGAACGATCGAGTAGCGATCGGTGGCGGCAAGCTTCTTTAACAGGTCGTAGTCGAACCATTTGGCGAGCGCTCCGTAGTAGCAGAGAACGGGCTTTCCTTTTTCGGTGATCGCCTCAAACTCGTCCTCAAAGGCGTAGTGCTCGTCGAAGGATTCAAAGAAGGAGTAGTCCACGCCGTTGGAGGAGAAGGCGAGGTTCTTGTCGCCGCGTTTGGCGGTTACGTCCTCGCGCAAAAGATCGGCGGTTACCACCACGTAGGTGTCGGGGTGCGTCATCACGTAGTCGTATTTTTCCACGATGTTTTGCGGCAATTCTTTTGTGCCGGCAAGCTCGGGGGAGAGATCGTCAATGTACTCGTAGATGAAGCCGAAGCCGCGGGAACGGTACATCTCAATGTCGGAGACGGAGAGCTTCCAGTCGGTGGAATAGAGCTGGATGTACTTGGGTTTTCGGCAGGAATCCAACTCCTTCATCAGGATGCGCGTCAAAAAGTAATTGTTGAAATTGAACAGGTAAAGGTTGTCACCTTTTTTGCGTAGGGTCTTGACGCGATCGGTCATCGTGGTCACTTCGTAGAAAAGCAGACAACGGTTTTTCGAAAGGTTGTTGGCAATGTGCTGCGGGCGCTGGAAGAGCGGAACCTGATAGCCGAAACTGCTGCGCCAAAGAACAATGCGGTCGCAGTCGGCCGAAGAAAGGATCGCGCGGATCTCCTTGCGGTATTTTTGGGGGCAGAGAAGCACGGCAAAACTGATGCGGTTCAAGTAATTTGCCACCACGTAGGCGTAGAGCTTTTTGCAAAAGCCGAAAAAGCCGTATTTTTTGAAGACGTTTGACAGCTTGGATAATTTGTCCTTCATGGAAACTCCCGTTTATGGATTGGATATTTTGTTGAGAAGCTCCTCTTTGGTATTCTCCTGCAGAACGTAGAGAGCGTCATGGAGCGCGTAGGACTGGTCAGCCGCGGCAAAGAGGTTGACGGTCTCCTGCGAGAGGGTCGCGGGGAGAAGGTGCTTGTGTAAAAGATCGTAAACACCGCGCGAATGCCGCAGAAGAACCTTTTGCCAAGTCTCATCCTCGGAGAGGGTCTTCAGATCTTCAAATAAGCGCGCAAGCGGCTTGGCAGTGCGGTGAGAGAGACGGTCGATCTCCTCCGTGTAGCGCTTGCAGACGCGCGCGGCAGAGAAACTGCGCCGTGCCCGTCTCTTCAGAGCGCAGACTTGTGCGCGGGAGGGGAGCTTGCGGTTTTGGTACTCGGTGTTTTGACTGGTAAAGTTGTAGTCACAGATCTCGCGGTAAAGCTTGCGGTCCACAAAGCCGCTGATGCGTCCGTAGCCGATGAGGAAGGCGGGAAGCCCCATCACAAGCGCCTCCAGCACCACGCGGCCGATGCCGATGATGCCGTTGTAATTGCGGTTGACCGAGGCAAACACGTTTTTCGTGTAGCCGCAGAATTGGATGCCGTAGATCTTGTTCTTCGCCACGAAGTATTCAAGATCTTCGCGCGCCGCTCCGTCGCCGTAGATGTCGATGTTTCGGATGCCGAATTCGTCTTTGTGTAAGAGGAGATCCTTGATCTCCGCCACTTTGAATTCGTCCAGACGCGAGACAAGCGCCCAGTTGTGGTTTTTGGTGTACTTCGCCTTCGGAAAGCGGGAGGTGTCGATGGGGTTGGGCAGATAGCACTCCTCGGTGCGCCCCATGTGTGAAAAGGCGCAGTCTCCCGTGCGATTGACCAAAAAGACCTCGTTGACAGCGCCGCTTTCAAAGGCGTAGGAGAAGAGGATCGATTCGATCACGGTTTTTTGGAAGTTGAAGCTTCCGATGCCGTGGAAGCTGTACACAATGGGGGTTTTCGTCAACTCGGCGGCAAAGATAGCCGAGTAAAAGCAGTAGAAGGGATGGCAGTGAATGAGATCGATCTTTTTTTCGCGGATGATCGTGCAGAGACGTTTTACGTTTGTCACGAGATCTCCGAGCGTCTCATCCAATGAAAACGCGAACCCGTCAAACACCTTGTCCTCGGGCAGAGGAATGGTTCCCTCATAGACGCCGAGCGCATAGTAAAAGGTGCGTTCGGGTGCGAGGGCGTCGCGGTAGGTGCAGATCTGGGTCTCCAATCCGCCGTCGCGGAAGACGTCGGAGACGATGAGTATGTTTTGCTTTTTCATAGCGTTACCCGTTTGCCGCAGAAGGTGGTGGGCTTATTTTTTGTTGCAGAAGGCGATGATCTCATGCACCTTGTTTTTCCAGGTGTTTTGCAGGGCTTCCTTGCGAAGCAGCGATTTGTAGGACTCATCCCCCTGCAAGGAGATGGCTGTTTCGAGCTTTCGGATGTAATCGTTGTGGTCTTCACCGATGAAGACGGATTCGTATTTCTTGCACTCGGGGAGTGCCGTCGTCACGATCGGCTTTTCCATGGACATATATTCAAAGACCTTGACGGGGCTCGTGGAGAGGGTGATCTCATTGATGACGAAGGGGATCGTCAGGGCACTGCAACGAGCGCCGTAGTTGATGAGCTCTTTGTAGTTGACGATGCCGATGTAACGGACGTTGTCAAGATGCTTGAAGTAGTTGTACTCGGCAAAGGATTTGTCGTAGTCGATGCCGATGAGCAGGAAGTTCCATTCGGGGTGTGCAAGCGCGCATTTTTCCACAAGCTCGTAGTCGAACCACTTGGCAAGCGCACCGTAGTAACCGACGATCGGCTTTTTCGCCTCGACCCAGTCGGCGATCGCTTCGGGGATGGGGCGCTCTTCGGTGATGTGGAAATCGTCATACACAACACCGTTGGTGGATTGCAGGATGTTTTCGGAACTGCCGCGGATCTTGGCTGCCTTTTCAAAGAGGTACTGCGCCGTGGCGATGACCGGGATCTTCGGATCGGAGAGCACGAAGCGGTGACGGTCGATAAGCTCCGGCGGGATCGCCGTCAGATCCTCGTGCAGATCGTCGATGTACTCGTAGAGAAGGTTGTTTTTCTTTTCGAGGATGGGCTTGAGCTCGTCGAGGAAACAGCCGTTCATGTTGGCGCACATATAGAGCGTGTAGCGCGGCAGATTGTCGCGCAAAAGCTCGTAGAGATTGGTGACGTAGAGATTGTCACAGATCTTTTCAAAACCGTTGATGCTGTCGGTGATGTTGATGGTACAGTAGAAGAACAGATAGTCCTCCTGTGCAAAGTGAATGGCCATATGCTGGGGACGCTGATACATCCGCATATGCCAGTCGTAGCCGGGGTAGAAGAGCATGATTTTCTTGCCCTTGTGCTCTTTCAAGATCTTCTTCAGTTCTTTTTTGGCGGTGTTTCCGGTGAAGAGACGGCGCAACTTTCGGCCGCCCATACGGAAAAACTTTCCGCAGGCGCGGAAGATCTCTTTGATATAGGCAAAGACGCCGTGATTTCTCAAAAAGTAGTAATTCAGGCGCAGGAAACGCTCAAAGTTGATCTTTTCCAGTTCGTTTCCGTAGTAGAGCTTGCAGTAGCTCAGGTCGGCTTCCAGTTGTTTGACGGTTTCTTTGAGTTCCTCGTTTTCCAGCGTGAGACGCTCGATTGTCTGCTCGGGGGTCAGTTTGTTCATGTTGATTGTTCCTCTCAGTCTTTCAGATAAGCCCTTGTTCGGTGATCATATAACGGTAATACTCGTCACAGATCTCTTTTCCGCCGATCTTGACGACCTTGCCGTGGTCCAGCCAGACGACGGTGTCGCAGATCTTTTTGACCTGATCGAGTGAGTGGGAGACGAACAGCACGGTCGTGCCGCCGCCGATCATCTCCAGCATCTTCGCCTCGCTTTTTGCTTGGAAGGCGATGTCGCCGACGGAGAGGATTTCATCTACGATGAGAATTTCGGGATCCACGATGGTTGCCACGCTGAAGGCGAGCCGGGCGATCATACCGGAGGAGAAGTTTTGCACGGGCACGTCAAGGAAGTCGTGCAGTTCGGAGAAATCCACGATGTCTTGGTATTTCTCGTCGATGAGCTCCTTGGGATAACCCATGATTGCGCCGTTTAAGTAAATGTTCTCCCGCGCGGTGAGCTGAGGGTCAAAGCCCGCGCCGAGTTCAATCATCGGGCAGATGTTGCCGTAGGCACACACTTCGCCGCGCGTGGGCTTCATAACGCCCGCCACCACCTTCAGCAGGGTGGATTTTCCGGCGCCGTTGGCCCCCACAAAGCCGATGACTTCACCGGGCTTGATGGCGAAGGAAACGTCGGACAACGCCCAAAACTCGTCTTTCTTGTGGCGTTTTCCGTGTGCAATGTCAACGAACCATTGTTTGAGGGAGAAGCCTTTGTCGATGCCGAGGTTGAAGCGCATCGAGACGTCTTTGACTTCTACCATGTATCTTTGTTCAGCCATAGATACCTCACCTTACACGTAGTAGATGAATTTGTCTTGGTTTTTCTTAAAGACCCACAGACCGATGAGGAGTGAGCCGACACCGAGCAACAGGCAGTAGAGCCAAGCATTCGGCTCCGGCACGGTGTGGTAGAGCATGATGCGTCTGGGAAAATAGGTGAACCAGTAAAGCGGGTTGCACTTGAGAAGCGTGATGATTACGGGGCTTGAGAACATCTGGTCGTTGACCTGATACATGATCGGAGTCAGATAGGTCCAAAGCGTGATGATGACACCGTAGATGTAGAACATATCGCGCAAAAAGACGGAGATGGTGGAAAGGATCAGGCTGAAGCCCAACGTGAAGAGAAACAGGCACAGGTAGCCGTAGGGGAGAAGGACGTGGCGCCAGGTGATCCCCGTGTCGGTGGCGAGCAGAATGACGTACAGCGGGATCTGGGAGAGCAGGAAGTTGATGCCCACGAACAGACATTTGGAGACGGGGAAGATGTATTTGGGCATATAGACCTTGTTGATGAGCGAGAAGTTTGCCACTACGCTGCTCATCGAAAGGTTCGTTGCCTCGGAGAAATAGTTGAAGACGATCAGACCGCTCATCAGGTAGGCAAGGTAGTTGACATCGGAGGTGGAAAACTTAAAGAAGTTTGTAAACACCAGCGCCATGACCGCCATCGTCAGAACGGGGTACAAAAGACTCCACAGCACGCCGAGCACGCTTCGCTTGTACTTGACCTTAAAGTCGCGCACGATGAGCTGTTTCAAGAGGAAGGAATATTTTTTCCAGACGTACTTTAGGTTGTTGAACATGGAAAACTCCTCGTGTGTTTGGGTTTTGGGCATACTTTTTCAAAGTATATCATATTTTGCGGAGTTTAGCAAGCAAAACGGCGAAAAACGCCCCCGGAAAGCAAATGCGAGAAAACGGGAGCAAACGTTCGAATAAAGTGTGTGAAAGCGGCACATTCTATGCGTAGAAAGGATGGTGGTAAAATGGCAACACTCACCACGAAAGAACTCGGCAGCATCGCAGACGCGCTTGTCTCCGAGCAGATGAAGATCAATAAGGCGGAGCACTACGCTTCTCAGGTTACGGATCCTGCTCTGAAAGCGGAATTTGAACGCGTGCGCGATCTGCACGCAGGGCACTTCGCAAAGCTCTACGCACTTTTGTAAGGAGGAACTATGCAAGACAGAGAAATGACCACCGATCTTCTGCAGACGCAGAAGAAGGCGAGCGGTGATTATAACAATTATGCAACCGAGTCTGCCCACACAGAGGTCAAGCAGGTCTTCTTGGATCTCTTGGAGTCCGAGCAGCAGATCACGCACGATCTCTTCTGCCAGATGCAGAGCCGCGGTTGGTACGCTACGGAAGAAGCCCCGCAGGATAAGCGAAGCGATCTGAAAGCACAGTTTGCCGGCTGTGCCGACGGTTGTTGCCGCTGAATCTTGCCTGAAAACCGCCCCGAAGGTACGCTTCGGGGCGGTTTTGTGCCTTTGAAGCCGGCAGCGAGGATCGGTTTTGAAGCGGGTTTTCGGGCTCTTTCTTTTCCTCCGGGGTTCTCGGGCGCGTTTTCGTCATCGCGTTCACAGGGGAAAAAAGGCGCGAAAAGCGCCTTGCCTTTTTTGTATGACGCAAGTTTTCTCGGTGCATACTAAGCGTACCGAACAAACGGAGGTAAAACGATGAAAAAGTGTGTGATGGTGATGGGCACGATCGCCCTCGTCACCCTTGCGGCAGGCGCGGTTTGCCTGACGAATAAAAAGACCAAGAAGAGCGGAGTGCGCCATGCGGCGGCTCGCTTGGTCGAGGGCGTCAACGACTTTTTGGATGACATCGGCGTTTGGTGAATCTTTCCGACATCATAGCGGGCTTTTATGATCGCCTGCTTAGATGTCGGTGCCTTGCCTCATCCATTTGAAGATTCTGACGGATCAAAACGCAAAAAGCACCCGTGGCTCGGGTGCTTTTTGCGTGTGCAGCAGACCTTTTTGTCGGTCTTTAGTTCTTCGGAACGACGGGGAGGGCGCTTGCGGCGCTCTCGGCTTCGGCTTCCACCAAACGGATGGTGGCGTAGCCCTGCTCGGGCGTGGCACGTTCGATCTTGGTATCGTTCTTGATGGCGTCCATAAAGTACTCAAGCTCGGTGTAGTAGGCGTGCGCGTAGAAGCGGTACTTGTCGGTGTCGGGCTTGAAGGGCTCTTCATGCTCGGGCCAAACGGTGACCACGTTGTTCTCGTAGCGGACCATCGCCTTTTCGAAGCTGACTTCGTAGCCGTAGTTGAAGGGGTAACCCTTGCAGGCGGTGTCGTCGCGGGCGGTGATGACCTTGTCGCCGTACACGTAGGTGGTCAGCATCACGTCGTTGGCGCTGGTGTCAAAGATCTCTTTGCCCTGCGTGAAGACGGATTTGGGCATATCGTAGAGCCAAAGGACGAGGTCAGCATCGTGCACATGCTGATCGAAGAGTCCGCCGCCGCCGCGGTTTTTGTCGATGATCCAGTTTTCGTAGGAGGGGTTGGCAACGTGATCCTGATAGCCGCCGCGCCAGTAGTGCGCGGAGATGGTCTTGCCGTAGGTTTCGTTTTCGGTGATTTCCTTGAGATAGACGTACTCGGGCCAGAAGCGCAGAACGTGACCGATCTGCAATTTCATACCGGTGCGCTCGGCGCAGTCCAGCATAGCCTTGGCGGCTTCTGCGGTGTGTGCCATCGGTTTTTCGGAGAAGACGTTGACGCCTTTTTCCATCGCCTTGATGGCGAAGGGGGAGTGGAGGTCGGTCGGGATGGCGAGCACAACGAAATCAAGCTCTTCTTTTTCGAGCATTTCATCGTAGTCGGTGTAGAGGTTGAAGCGGGAAAGATCGAGGCTGTCGTTTGCGGTGTTATCGACGTTGGAGCGGGCGGAATGCTTGCCCTCGAGCTTTGCGGGGTCAATGTCGCAGATGGCGACGAACTTGAGGTCGTCGCGCTTTGCCTCGAAATCAATGAGATCCTGGTAGTGGACGCGGCCCAGACGGCCGATTCCGATCAGTGCGGCTTTGAGCATGGTGATGACTCCTTTTTCTTGTTGTTTATGTTTTTTGGTGTTCCAAACGGGTGCGCGAATCAAACGCCGGAGTAGGCGGAGAAGCCTCCGTCCACAGGCACGACGATACCGGTTACGAAGCCGGAAGCGTTCTTGTCACAGAGCCAAAGCAGGGTGCCGATGAGCTCCTCGGGTGCGCCGAAGCGGCCCATGGGAGTCTGGGAAAGGATTTTCTCACTGCGGGCAGAGAGGCTGCCGTCGGGATTGAAGAGAAGCGCCTTGTTCTGGTTGGTGGCGAAAAAGCCGGGGGCGATGGCGTTGACGCGCACGCCGACCTTGGAGAAGTGCACGGCAAGCCATTGGGTGAAGTTGGAGATGGCGGCCTTTGCCCCGGAGTAGGCGGGGATCTTGGTCAGCGGGCAAAAGGCGTACATCGAGGAAACGTTGAGGATGACGGCGTCTTCCTCCTTCACGAGATCCTTTCCGAAGACCTGCGTGGGAAGGAGCGTGCCGAGGAAGTTTAAGTTAAACACGAAACTGACGCTGTCGGCATCGAGATCGAAGAAGGAAACGATCTCCTCGCGGTCTTCGTCGCCGAGGGTGTAGTATTCCGTGCCGGTGGTGCCCTTCGGGTGGTTTCCGCCGGCGCCGTTTAAGAGAATGTCGCAGGTGCCGTAAGCGGCAAGGATCTCTTCGCGCGCGGCCTCAAGAGAGTCCTTCTGCAGGACGTTTGCGGCGACACCGATGGCTTCGTAGCCTTCTGCACGGATGGATTCGGCGGCGGCATCTGCAGCCTCTTTTCTCAGATCGAGAATGGCAACCTTGGCACCGCAAGCGGCGAGAGCACGGGCGAATTCGGAGCAGAGCACGCCGCCTCCGCCGGTGACCACGGCAACCTTGCCGGACAGGTCGATTTGGAAGGGAAGTTTCATGTTGTTACCTCGCTTTTTGTTGATTTCCTTTGAAACGGAAGTAGTCTTTACAGTGTGATTTCGTCCAGATTCTTGGAGAAAGCATCCAAATAATGTTCGATAAAATATTGTACCTCTTCGCCGTGGCACTCGTCAAGGGTTTTTGCAAGGGTTTTCTTGGCGGAGGCAAATTCGGGATTGCCGCGGGATTCTTCCTGCAGGCATTTGATGTAGGCGCAGAGCTTGTCAGCGGCTTTGACGACGTCGCGCTCTTCCTTCGGCAGGTTGCAAAGCGCGCGGTAATCGTCTTGCAGCTCCTCCTCCAGAGAGGCAAGCAGCTTTTCCTCCGCGGCGGCTTCAATCTTCTTGTAGGCCGAGCGTATTTCGTCGTTGTGATATTTTACGGGAGTGGGCAAATCACCCGTTAAGATCTCGCTCATATCGTGCAAAAGCGCCGCTGTACAGATGCGTTCGGCGGAATAGGTCTTTTGAAACTTACGCACGCCGATCTCGGCAAGTGCGTGAGCAATGAGCGCGCACTGCATGGAATGCTCGGCGAGCGTCTCGTGCTTGGTGTTGTACATCAGTCCCCAACGGTTGATGTCCTTCATGCGGAAAAGCATCGCATAGAAGTTGCCGGATGCACTCATTTCAGACCTCCTTGTGTTCTGCAAGAGCAATGATCTTCTTTGCTCGGTGATATAAGCCGGATTTGGAAAGCGGAGGGTGGATACGCGCGCCGAGCTCGGAGAGCGTTTCCTCCGGATATTGCTTCAAAAGCCGTACGATCACTTGCAAGGTGTCGGGCAGGCTTTCAATGCTGCCGCGTTCCTCCAAGCATTCCACCGCGTCCCCGAGACGCAGAAGAAAGGCAGAGGAGCGGGAAATGTTCGCGGTGTCAAAGTTGTTTTGACGGTTGATGTTTGCACGCATGGAGCGTTCGATCTCGCCGTTGATGAGCTCAAGTACGAAGCTTTCCGCACCGATGCGCGCCAGAAAATCCTCGATCCCGCCCGCACGGCGCAGATACAGATAGTCGTGACCGCGGCGAACGGAGGTGCCGAAGGGAAGGTCGGCTTCGTGGAGGAAGACGGACAAGGCGTTCGTATGCTTGTCGCAAAACAGGTTGAGCTGGTGAGATTTTGCAGGGTCTGCCATCGTTCCCGTACAGAGGAAAACGGCGCGCAGGAAAAATCCTTGGCAATTGCCGCACACGCTGATCGGCATTCCGCAGATGCCGTCTTCGGTCAGTGTGAGGTCGGCGGCGCGGAGCACGCGCAGGAGCGCTTCCGTGACCGTAAGGGTCGCTTTGCCGTTTTCGATCTTGATCGGCAGGGAGTAGAAGGCGACGGCAGCACTTGCAAACAGATCGACCAAAGCCTCGTTTTGGATCCGAAATACGAGACGCCCTTTGGAGTACTTACAGCCAAAGAGCAGAAGAGCGGCAAAGAAGGAGAGCTTACAGCAGTCGTCTGCCCCCTCTGCATCTTTGCCCGCAAAGCCGAAGGCGTGGGCCGTTTTTTCGCAAAGCGCGGTTTTTAAACGCGCGGAATAGCTTTCACTCATCGTCATCGCAGAGGTATTTTACCTCGCGTTCCAGCTTGACGCCGAACTGCTTTTGCACCTCGTTTTGCACGTGGCGGCCGAGTGCGCGGATATCCTTTGAGGTTGCGTGATCGAAGTTGATGAGAAAGCCCGCGTGTTTCTCGGAGATCTGTGCTCCGCCGATGCGTGCGCCCTTCAGTCCGGCATCTTGAATGAGCTTGCCGGCAAAGTAACCGGTCGGGCGGCGGAAAAAGCTGCCCGCGCTGGGATATTCCAAGGGCTGAGACTTCTTGCGGCGTGCGAGGTAATCCTCCATACGGGCGCGGATATCCTCTTTGCTGTCCGGGGTGAGCGTCAGGGTGCAGGCGAGTGCGACAAGCCCCTTCGCTTGAAAGATGCTCTCGCGGTAGCCGAAGGCGCATTCCTCTCCGGAAAGCGTCATAAGGCGGCCGTTTTTGTCGCACGCAGTCACCTGCATGGGAAGCTCTTTCATCTCGTGGTCGTAGGCACCTGCGTTCATTGCGAGAGCGCCGCCTACGCTGCCGGGGATGCCGTAGGCAAATTCGAGTCCGGCAAGAGAAGCGTCTTTTGCGGCACAAGCGGCTGCATTCATCAAAACGCCTGCTTCAAGCGTGAGAGTGTTGCCTTGGACCTCGCATCGGCGGAGAGCAGCCGTCAAGAGCACGACGGAGTCGTAGCCCTCGTCGGGTGCCAGCACGTTCGTGCCGTGGCCGAGGAGAAGATAGGGCGTTTTCGTCTCGTTGAGAACAGAAAGCGCGCGCGCAAAGGCTTCACAGGTTTTCGGGAGAAGACAGACGGAGGCGTTTCCGCCCGTGCGAAAAGAGGTCAGCTCCGAAAAAGAGACGTTTTCGCGGATCTCATAGGTATCCTCTGCAAGTTCGGCGAGGAGTGCCGAGAGCGTTTGTGCGGTCATAAAAATTCCTCTCAGACGCCCGTGCCGAAGAATGCGGCACCGATGATGCCGGCATCGTTTCCGGCCGTAGCGATGCACAGACGGGTTTTGATGGGGGAGGAAGAGGTGTATTGCTCAAACTCCACGATGCGACGGACGGGCTCGAGCAGATATTCGCCCTCGCCGGAGATGCCGCCGCCGATGGAGAGCACCTCGGGCTGGAAGATGTTGATGATGTTGGTCAGGCCGCAGGCGAGATACTCCACGTACATCCCCACGACTTCGCGCGCGGCCTCGTCACCGAGCTTCGCGGCGGCGAAGGCAGTCTTGCCCGAGAGACGCTTGGAGTCTCCGTCACACAGACGCCACATCGCGCTGTCGGTGCGTTCACGCATCTTTTCGCGGGTCATCTCAATGAGGCCGACGGCGGAGCTGTAGGTTTCCCAACAGCCGCGTCTGCCGCAGGTGCATTTGCGGCCGCCGTGCTGAATGACGATATGGCCGAGTTCACCTGCTGAGTGGTTGATGCCCGTGTGGATCTTTCCGTTTAAGATGATTCCGCCGCCCACGCCGGTTCCCAACGTGATGAGTACGGAATTTTTGGTGCCCTTGGCTTGCCCGCAGACTGCCTCACCGAGGGCGGCTGCATTGGCATCGTTTCCGATGAGAATGTTTTGGATGCCGGTTTTTTCGCGCATATATTCCGCTACGGAAAAGTGGTCGAAGGGGAGGTTGTTGGCATATTCAATGACGCCCGTATCCGAATTGGCAATGCCGGGGGAAGCAAGACCGAAGAAAGTGACGTCACTTGTGGAAAGAGACTGCTTTTCCAAAAGGTCCAGCACCAGATTGGCCATATCGTTTGCGATGGCTTCTTGCGGGCGGCGTGCGCGGGTCGGACAGGAGTTCTTGGCAATGACGCGGCCTTCCTCATCCACCAGACCGACGACCATATTGGTGCCGCCGAGGTCAAATCCGAGTCGAATCATTTGCCGGTTTCCTCCGTTTCAAATTGATGCATCAAGCGGGCGTTGAACTCCTCGGCGGAGTTGTAGCCCATCTTTTTCTGTCGGTTGTTCATAGCCGCGATCTCCAGAATCACGGCGAGGTTTCGACCGGGCTTTACGGGAATGGTCATCGAGGGAATGTCAATGCCCATAATGTTCGTGTATTCCGTGTCCATTCCGAGACGGTCGTAGAATTTGTTTTTGTCCCAATGCTCCAGATTGATGACAAGGTCGATCTTTTCGGTCATCTTGACGGAGCCCATGCCGAAGATGCGGCGCACGTCGACGATGCCGATGCCGCGCAGTTCGATGTAATGGCGGATGAGTTCAGGCGCACTGCCTACCAGCGTGCGGGAGGAAACTTTTTTGATTTCCACCGCATCGTCTGCAATGAGGCGATGGCCGCGCTTGACAAGTTCGATTGCCGTTTCGCTCTTGCCGATTCCGGAATCTCCCGTCAGAAAGATGCCTTCGCCGTAAACCTCCACGAAGACTCCGTGGCGGGTGATGCGTTCTGCGAGCTTGACGTTGAGCGAGGAGATGAGAGAGGCCATAAAGGAGGAGGTCTCTTCATCGGTCGCAAGCAGAGGAATTCGATAATCCGAGATCACCTTCACGCAGTCCTCGGGCAGGGTGAGTGCGTGCGTTACCACGATAGCAACGGGACCCTTGTCCAAAAAGCGCTTCAAGGTCACGTCGCGCTCCTCGAGCGTTTTGCTCTCGAGATAGCCGCACTCGGTGCGTCCGAAGATCTGGATGCGGGAGGGGTCGAAATGCTCGAAAAAGCCCGTCAAAGGCAGACCGGGGCGATAGATGTCCGTGCGGGAGATCAGCACTTCTCGACCGTTTTCGGGCAGATAGAGAATCTTCAGATTAAATTCATCGATCAGCTCTCCGAGCTTGACCGTGTAAACTTCAGCCATAGTGCCTCCGTATGTGTATGTTAGACTCGTGGATACAGCCATCTACAGTATAGCAGAAAGAGCGGATAAAGTAAACCGATTTTTGCGATTTTCCACCGCGTTTTTTGGATTTTTCCGAAAAAAGCATCGCCCGTTTCGGCGGTGCGGCGGGTGTGTTTTGCAGGATGGCGATCCGAAAGCAAAAGAGGGCGAAAACGAGCCTTGTAAGATCGGAGACCTAAAAACGGAAAGGCGCACCGAGGCACGCCTTTCCGTTTACTTATTCTTCAATGGAATTTAGGATCGCTTTGAGCTTTTCGAGTTCTTCGTGGGAGAGCTTGTCAAGACTCGCCACAATGGCGTCGAAGCTTTTGGCGTTCTTGCCTTTCTCGGACAAATGTCGAACAAAGGCGTCTTTGCAATCCACCAAGCGGCGGCGGATCTTTTCGCGTTCCGCCTCGTGGGCATCCCAGTACTTTTTGATTCCTTTGGCGGCTTCGCTTCCTGCTTCAAACAGGATTTCCGCTCCATAGGTGAGTGCGCCGAGGCCGAGGGTCAAATAATGCTCGGCACTGCTTTGCTTTTTGGTTTGTTGCATGTTCTTCTCCTCAATCGCGAATGCCGTAATTCTCTTTGAATGCGGCGAGTTGTTTGCGGGTGGGGTAGGGATCGTTGGAGCCGCGGTTGAGCGAGATGTAGGCGGATACTACGCCTGCCGTCTTCACGGCTTCCGAAGCGCTTTTGCCGGAGAGCATTTCAGCGGCAAGCGCGGCGCAAAACACGTCGGGGTGTTCGCTCATTTCGCCCGCGGTATCGGGAAGAGAGATGATGTCGCTGTACTTCCCGTCGGTCAGGAAGGTTCCGCGTCCCTTGAGGCGGATGATGAAATATTTGGAATTGATCTTGGCGTTTAAGCGGATGCAGGCGCGCACGTAGTTGTCAAGGCAATCGGGGTAGATGTCGGTATAGGCGTAGGTCTCCGCTTCGCCGAGGACGATCGCCTCAAGTCTGGGCATGGTACGGGGATATTCGAAGGAGGCGCGCATCCCGTCTGCAAACACGGGGATCCCAAGCTCGGCGGCATAGTCACAGGCACGTCGGAACAGAAGCTCGTTTGTGTCAAAGGAAAGCAAAAGTCCGTCCGGAAATGCGGAGAACGCGTCCTCCAGATCCTCATCGGTGAGGGCTGCGCCGGCACCGGGGAACAAAACGGAGCGGGTGTGTCCTTCCTGTTCCGTGATGCTTTCAAACAGTGCGGTCGGACGGTTGCGGTCCATGCGGATAAAGCGCGTATCCACTCCGCAGGCCTCGTAATAGCTTTTCAGCGTGCGTCCGTTCAAGTCGTTTCCGAGACGGGTGCACAGCAGAGCATCCGTTCCGAGCTTTGCGGCGCAGACGGCATTTTGCCCGCCGTTTCCGCCCGGCACGAAACGGAAAACACCGTCCGAGACAAGTGCCTCGTCCGTGCTCGGAAAGCGGGGAAGCTGAAGGTTCAGCTCCATATTCGCCTGTCCGACAATGAGAAGTCTCGATTCTGCCATAAATCCCTCGTTTACAGTATATGTCAGTAGGTGTAGGTTTCGCCTTCGTGGCGGATGGTGACGTGGTTTTCGTCGTCGTGGCTTTCCTCGACGCGGCCGATGATCTTGGCATCGATGCCGAAGTTTTTCGCTACGGCGATCGCGCGCTCGGCGTCCTTCGGATTGCAGAACAACTCAAGGCGGTGTCCCATATTGAAGTCCATAAAGGCTTCGCGCATCTCGCCGAGAGCCTCGGAAAGAAGGCGGAAGAGCGGCGGGATTTCAAGGAAGGAATCCTTGATGTAATGGAGCTTTTGGCCGAACTTGCGGCATTTCGTCTGCCCGCCGCCCGTGCAGTGGATAAAGCCGTGGCAGGCATCGCGGCCAAGCTCGGCAAAGAGTGCTTTCACAAGACCGGCGTAAGGACGGGTCGGAGAGAGAATGGCCTGACCGATGTTGACGTCCGTGCCCTCAAGCGGATCGGTGATGAGGTATTTTCCGCAGTACACGTTTTCCTTCGGGGAGAAGGGAGAGTAGGTCTCTGGATATTTTTCACGATAGACGCCGGAGAGCAAAAGGTGACGGGCGGCGGTCAGACCGTTGGAGCCCATACCCGCGTTGTAGCGGGGTTCAAAGGGGGCTTTTCCGTAGGAGGCAAAGCCCACGATCACGTCGCCTGCGCGCACGTTGTCACAGTCAATGACGTCTTTCTTCTCCAAACGGCAGAACACCGTGGAGTCCACGATAACCGTCTGAGTCAGATCGCCGACATCTGCGGTTTCGCCGCCGCAGAGAGTCACGTTTACGCCCTGCGCGCGGAGCATTTCAATGCAGCGATCATAGCCGTCGATGATGCGGGCGATGATCTCGCCGGGGATGTTTTTGGCACTTCTGCCGATGGTGTTGGACAGCAAAAAACCGTCGGTCGCACCGATGCAGGCGAGGTCGTCGATGTTCATCATTACGGCATCCTGTGCCAGATCCTCGAACACGGTGATGTCACCGGTTTCCTTCCAGTAGAGGTAGGCGAGAGCACTTTTTGTGCCTGCGCCGTCTGCGTGCAGAGCGGAGCAGTGATCGGGGCTTCCGGCAGGATCGGCAATGACCTTGCAGAAGGCGCCGGGGAAGAGCCCCGCATCCTGATGCTTGATGGCGGCGTGCACCTCGCCCTTTTCGGCGCTCACACCGAGAGAAGAATAGAAATCGGCCATATTGATAGACTCCTTTGAAAAGATTGCGATAAACGAAACTGTTTTCAGAAACAGATTTTGAAGATCATACTGTAGTTGTTTCCGTCTTTGCCGAGCACGTTTGCAAGCACGATGTTCTCGGCGAGAAAATAGATGCGGTCAGAGGCGAGCTCTTCCCCTTCCGCAAGAATCTCTTGATAGAAATCGTCAACGCAGAAGTACCTGCCTCCGTCTTTGGAAACGTAATCGACCCATCGGTCGGAGGTCTTGGCAATGAAGTAGGCGTATTTCCCGCGCAGAGAGATCTCGGCGGCTTCGGCTCTCTCGATCTCTTGGGGAAGTCTGTGCTCAAAAACGTTGCCGCGGATCACGTCAGCGTAACGATAGAGAAACGCATCTTTCGGCTTGTCTTCTTCGGCGATCGTTACGGGTGCAAAGTTGCCGAGGTTGACTTGCTCGTAGTTTTGGGCACCTTCGGTCTTTGCACATTCCACGACCTCGCCCGTCCTCACGTCGCAGAGGCAGTCAGACAAAGCCTCGGTTTCGGGATCGGTGAAGGTCAGGAGCAGATAGCTTTCCGAAACGAAATAGGCAGAGTAAAGTCTTCCGCTGTATTTGGTCAGGTCGATCTTGTTTACCGTTCCGACGGCAAAGGTGCTTTCGCTTTTTCGCACGTAGATGATGAGGGTGTTTTCGTCCACCCCGAAAGCATAAAGACCGTTGTGAGAGAACTGTGTGATGTGTTCCCCGTAGGGATCCACTCCCTGAATGCTTCCTTGAAAGAGCGGGGCAGAAGCGCGCTTGACCGTGTCAACCAGATGCTTTTTCCCGTTTTCGTCCTCAAAGACGAAGCGGGTTTCCGTGTTGGCGCGGCAGAGCGCCTGATCCGTCCAATCGGCAGAGATGATGCGTCCTTGTCCCGCATCCTCCGCATCGGAGGGCTGGTAACGGAAGTAGTGGTAGATCCCGTAGAGTCCGTAGTCGCCGAGATCCAGGGTTTGGATCTCGTATTTGCGTATTTTTCCCGTGTTTAAGTTGTAGGAGGCAACGTAGTCCTTGGGCGTGACGAAATCGTCTTCAAGCGGGAAGAGGAAGCCGTCAATTACGCGGAAAGAGTCTTCTTCCTTCAGAATCAAGGAAAAGTCGGTGGAAAGATAGGTACAGGCAACCCACAGAAAGAGGGAACCGAGCAGCGTGATGACACAGATGAGAGAGATCAGAATGATTTTCAGGTTTTTGCGCCCCGCCTTTGCGTGGTCTTCATAGGTGACGTCTTCGGGGTTCATCTTATTCTCCTTGCGTATCTTGTTCGTCGGAGGATTTCGCTCTGCGCCCGAGGTCGGCGCGCAGATCCTCGTGCCCGCGCACAATGCCGGCATCGGTCTGTGCCTTGCCGGACCAAATGATCTTACGGGGGCATTTCTCTTCGCAGAGGCCGCAGCCCGTGCAGAGCTCGTAGTCGATGTGTGCGACGGAATCGGTTACGAGGATGGCACCGTCGGGGCAGTTCTTTTCGCAGATCTTGCAACCGATGCAACCCACGTCGCAGTAATGGCGCACCTGTGAGCCGCGGTCCAACGAACGGCAACCCACCCAGTGGCGGGCGTCGAAGGGGATGAGCTCAATGATGTGCTTCGGGCAGGCCTTCACACAGGCGCCGCAACCCACGCAGGAGTTGTAGTCAACGGCGGCGACTCCGTTGATGATATGGATGGCGCTGAATTTGCAGGCGGAGGCACAGGGGGCGAGACCCCCGCAACCGTAGGGACATTC
>JAZRZY010000039.1:0-7681 GCA_045601605.1 Eubacteriales bacterium | reverse complement strand
CATCACCGCGCGAAGCGTGGTGCATATCATCAGCCCCTTTGGGGCTGTATCTCATCACGCTTTAGCGTGCATCTATCTGCGGCTTGATGATATACAACACTTCGTGTTGGTGATATGCAATTCCTGCGGAATTGATGATATACACGGCTTTCGCCGTGATTTTTGCAAGAGTTCGAATTCATACACAAAACTGCGAAAAACATCTTTTTTGTATCCCATAGACATGAAAAAGAAGACACCCAAGAGGGTGTCTTCTTTTTGCTTGCAACGCGGCGGCTTGTAGGGTATAATAGAAGAAAAACGAAAAGGGGAAAGAGGATGAACGAGGTGATCCGCGCACTTCGGGAGCGGAAAAGCGTGCGCGAGTTCGAAGAGCGCGCGGTGGAGAGGGAAAAGCGCGAGGCGATCCTTGCTTCCGCCACCGAGGCGCCGACGGCCGGAAATCAGCAGCTTTACACGATCCTCGACATTACAGACGGGGCGAAAAAAGCGCGTCTTGCCGAACTTTGTGACCACCAAAGCTTCATTGTGCGGGCGCCGATGGTGCTGGTCTTTCTTGCCGACCTGCAGAAGTGGTACGATGCGTTCTTGCTCTGCGGTGCCGAGCCGCGAAAGCCCGGTGCGGGCGACTTGCTTCTTGCGGTGTCCGACGCACTCATTGCGGCGCAAAACGCGGTGGTTGCCGCAGAGAGTCTGGGGCTTGGCTCCTGCTACATCGGGGACGTGACGGAGGAATACGAGGAGATGCGCACCCTTTTGAACCTTCCCGAGTACGTGTTCCCTGCGGCGATGCTCGTCATCGGCTACCCGACGCCCTCGCAGATCGCGCGACAAAAGCCGAAGCGTGAGGCGATGCACCATATCGTGCAGGAGAACGGCTACCGTCGGATTGGGGCGGAGGAGCTTTGCGAGATGTTTTTGCAAAACCACCCCGAAAAAGACTGGGGAGAATATCTGCGCGCGTTTTGTCGTCGGAAGTACAACTCGGATTTCGCGCGTGAAATGACCCGTTCGGTGGAGCGGTACCTCTCGCATTTTCAGAATGGCGGCGAGGGAAAGTGAGGAAAAATTGGCACGTTTTTTTGTGAAGAAAGAGGAGATGGCCTCCGAAAAGCTGTGCTTGACGGGGGACGCCGCCGCGCACGCGCGGGTGCTTCGTCTGAAGAAGGGCGAGGAGGTTACGGTCTGTGACGGCGAGGGGGAGGAATGCTTCTGCCGCGTGGAATCGGCAGAGAAGGATGCGCTTTTCCTGACTGTTTCGGAACGCAGAAAATGTGAGAGTGAGCCGCGTGTTTCGGTGCGGCTATACCTTGCTTTTCCCAAGTCGGACAAGCTGGAGCACGTGATCCAGAAGGCGACGGAGCTTGGCGCGTGCGAGATCGTGGCGTTTCCCTCGGCGCGCTCGGTGTCTCGCCCCGACGAGAAGTCGCTGAAGAACAAGCTCGTCCGTTGGCAGAAGATCGCCGCTTCCGCCGCCGAGCAGTCCGGGCGCGGCGTGATCCCGACGGTGCGCGTGCTTTCGAGTTTTTCTGCGGTGATCGCCGAGGCGGCCGAGGCATCGCTTCCCGTTCTGTTCTACGAAAATGAGGACGGCTTCTCGTTTTCCGATGCCATCGGAAGCGTGACGGATCTTCGCACTGCAAGCTTGATCACGGGGCCCGAGGGCGGCTTGACCGAGGAGGAGGTCTGCGCGGCGCGCGAGGCGGGGCTGTTCGTCTGCACGCTCGGACGGCGCATCCTGCGATGCGAAACGGCACCGCTCTGCGCCCTGTCTGCGCTGATGTTTGCCTCGGGCGAGTTTTAACGGATCAAAAAAAGCACGCGTATCGCGTGCTTTTTCGTTTTTTGTGCCGCTTTTTCGGGAGGAAGAACAGCGGCGTGCAAGAGCGTCGGGAGCAAAAAGGCGAAAGGGACGCCTCCGACAAAAAACGCGCCCGCATGAGAGGGGCGCGTTTTGCGATGGAGCGTGTTCGCCTCAGACGGGGTTTCCGTCGGTGTCAAACAGAGGCAGAGGGTTTAAGAAGAGGATGTCGTCGCGCTTGGCGGCGTCGCCCTCGGCGAGGACGGCCATTTTTGCGACGATGTTTGCGCCGGCCCGGCGCACGAGCTGTTCCACGGCATAGAGGCTCTCGCCGGTGGAGATGACGTCATCGACGATGATGACGCGCTTGCCGCGCATCTGTTCGGCCTCGGCGGTGTCCAGATACAGGTGCTGGGTGCCGCGGGTGGTGATGGATTGCACCTCCACGTCAAGCACGCCCGTCATATAGAGCTTCGGCTTCTTTCGGGCGACGAAATAGGTTTCATCGTTTGCCTGACGCGCCATTTCGTAGCAGAGAGGGATGCCTTTTGCCTCGGCGGTGATGAGGTAGTCGTATTCGGGCGCTTTTTCCAGAAGTGCTTTGGCGCAGGCGCGCGTCAGCTCCACGTCGCCGAACATGACGAAGGCACCGATTTGCAAGGATTCGTTTAAGGGGCAAAGAGGCAGGCGGCGCACGCAACCTGCGATGTTCATCTCATAGCTTTTCATAGATTCCTCCGAGGCTGTTTTTTCTATTGTACCTCGGCGAGAGAGTCTTGTCAAAGGTTGTTTTGTGAAATCTCACAAATTTTCATCATTTCTTCATTTTTTCGTGATTTTTCGTTGACTTTTTCTCCTTCTTATTTTATAATACAAACACAAGGTCTTGTGGGTGTGCCCGCAACGTTTACCAATATAGCCCGAAGAGAAGGTTCGGGCGTCTCTACCGCAGATCCGTCCTTTTTGCGACTATTGGTCAGTTCTTGTCAAAAATGAGATGCGGATCGGCAAACTTTCGGAAAAGTTTGCCCTTTTTCTTTTTCGGCTAAATCGGAAGAAGGCTTCCGTTTTAGATACAAACAAATTTACCCGAGAGGGAATTGCCCCGAAGGGGCAGAAGGAGAAAGACATGAAAAAGATTCTTAGCGCAATTCTGGTCGTGCTGATGTGCGTCTCGATGTTTGCGTTCGTCGGCTGCACCGGCACCGAAGAATTCAAAGTCGGCTTCATCTTCCTGCATGACGAAAACTCCACCTACGACAAGAACTTCATCGATGCGGCGGTCGAGGCCTGCGAGAACATGGGCGTCACCATGGTCCAGAAGACCCAGATCCCCGAATCCACCGCGTGCTACGATGCCGCCAAAGAACTCATCGAAGTTGACGGCTGCAAAGTGATCTTCGCCGACAGCTTCGGCCATGAATCCTTCCTCATGGACGCGGCCCGCGAATATCCGGACGTGCAGTTCTGCCATGCCACCGGTACTCAGGCGCACACCGCCGGCCTTGACAACTTCCACAATGCGTTCGCCTCCATCTACGAAGGCCGCTACATCGCCGGTGTCGTCGCCGGTATGAAGCTCAACGAACTCAAGGAAGCCGGCAAGCTCAAGGGCGACGTTCCCAAGATGGGCTACGTCGGTGCCTTCACCTTCGCGGAAGTTATCTCCGGTTACACCTCCTTCTACCTCGGCGCGAAGTCCGTCTGTGAAGACGTCATCATGGACGTCAAGTTCACCGGCAGCTGGTACGACGAGACCAAGGAAAAGCAGGCTGCTCAGATGCTCATCGACGGCGGCTGCGACCTCATCAGCCAGCACGCTGACTCCATGGGTTCTCCCACCGCTTGCGAAAATGCCGGCATCCCCAACGTCAGCTACAACGGCTCCACCGCCGCTGCTTGCCCCAACACCTTCCTCATCTCTTCCCGCATCAACTGGGTTCCTTACTTCGAGTACATGATCACCCAGGCGAAGAAGGGCGAAGCCATTGACACCGACTGGACCGGCACCATCGAAAACGGCGCCGTCGCCCTGACCGAGCTCGGTACCGCCGTTGCCGAAGGCACTGCGGAGAAGATCGAAGAAGTCAAGGCCGGCCTCAAGGACGGCTCCATCAACGTCTTTGACACCGCGAACTTCACCGTCGGCGGCGAGAAGCTCGACAGCTACCTTGCCGACGTCGATACCGACAAGGACTATACCCCCGATACCGAAGCCATCGAAGACGGCATCTTCTACGAGTCCGCGCATCGCTCCGGCCCGTACTTTGATCTCCGCATTGACGGCATCACTCTGCTTGACGAAGCTTACTAAGAACTGACACCTGGGAATAGGCGGGGCATTTCTGCCCCTCCTCCCCGTGTTTTTTCGGGCGGCAGAATTCACCCGAGCACCGCGCAAAAACGGGCGGTCTTCCGGTGAGTTCTGTGACTTGAAATCGATTGAAACCCCAAAAGGAGGAAAAATCCGTGGAACAGAAAACGGCGGCGATCGAGCTTTGCGGCATCACAAAGACCTTCGGTCCCGTGGTGGCAAACAAAAACGTCGATCTCACGGCTTATCGCGGCGAAATCTTGTCGATCTTGGGTGAGAACGGAAGCGGCAAAACCACGCTGATGAATATGATCTCCGGCATCTATTTCCCCGATGAAGGCAAGATCTTCATCGACGGACAGGAAGTGCTGATTGCCTCTCCGAAGGATGCCTTTGATTACAAGATCGGTATGATCCACCAGCACTTCAAGCTCGTGGACGTCTTTTCCGCGACGGAGAACATCGTACTCGGTCTGGAGAAGCAGGGCAAGTACGACCTCAAGCGTGCGGAGCAGTCCGTGCGCGAGATCTGCGAGAGATACGGCTTCATTCTCGATCCGAAAAAGAAGATCTACGAGATGTCCGTCTCCGAGAAGCAGACCGTGGAGATCATCAAGGTGCTTTACCGCGGCGCGGACATCCTCATTCTGGATGAGCCGACTGCCGTTCTGACGCCGCAGGAGACGCAGAAGCTCTTTGCCATTCTGCGCCGTATGCGCGAGGATAACAAGTGTATCATCATCATCACTCACAAGATGCACGAGGTGCTTTCCCTGTCCGACCGCGTGGCGGTCCTCCGAAAGGGTGAGTACGTCGGCACGGTCGAGACGGTGACTGCCACCGAGGCGTCGCTCACGGAGATGATGGTCGGCAAGAAGATCGATCTCGACATTCATCGAAGCGAGCCGCAGAACGCCACGCCGCGCCTGGAGGTGCATCACATCAACTGCTCCAACCGCGAGGGCGTCAAGGTGCTTGATGACGTGACCTTCGTCGCAAACGCGGGCGAGATCCTCGGCATTGCGGGGATCGCAGGCAGCGGTCAGCGCGAGCTTTTGGAAGCCATTGCGGGCCTTCAGCACCTTGACAGCGGTGCCGTGCTGTACAACAACCCGAAGACGGGCAAGACCGACCACTTGGGCTCGAAGACGCCCGTGCAGATCCGCGAACTCGGCGTGCGCCTGTCGTTTGTGCCCGAGGATCGCCTCGGCATGGGACTCGTCGGCAATATGGACATCGTGGACAATATGATGCTGCGCAGCTACCGCAAGGGCAAGAGCGCCTTCGTGGAGCGCAAGGCTCCGCGCGACCTTGCCGAGCACATCATTGAGGATCTTGAGGTCGTCACCCCCTCGGCCGAGACGCCTGTGCGCCGTCTCTCCGGCGGCAACGTGCAGAAGGTGCTGGTCGGTCGCGAGATCGCCGCCTCGCCTACGGTCTTGATGGCGGCTTATCCCGTGCGCGGGCTGGACATCAACTCCTCTTACCTCATCTACCATCTCTTGAACGAGCAGAAGGAGCACGGCGTCGCCGTCATCTTCGTCGGTGAGGATCTGGACGTTCTGCTCGCGCTGTGTGACCGCATCCTCGTCATCGGCGGCGGCCGTATCACGGGCGTCGTGGATGCCAGAACGACCACCAAGGAAGAGATCGGTCTGTTGATGACCAAGACAGATTTTTCTGAAAACGACGGACAGGAGGTGAAGTAAGTGGCAAACGTGAAAAAGCATCGTGAGCCGCTCGTTCACGTCGTCCGTCGCACGGAGCTTTCCGCCGGCAAGGCGTGGCTGGTGCGCGGCGCGGCGATCCTGATCGGTTTTCTGATCGCGGGACTTCTTTCCGTTTGGTTGACCGGCAAGAACTTCTTTGAGATCTATGAGATCATGTTCAAGGGCGTGTTCGGGATGCTCTTTACGGGGCGTCTCTCTCAGCTCTGGGTCTTTCTCCAGAAGACGGCGATCTTGCTCTGCCTCTCGCTTGCCGTAACGCCCGCCTTCAAGATGAAGTTTTGGAACTGCGGCGCGGAAGGGCAGGCGCTCATCAGCGGTCTTGTCTCCATGGTGCTGATGATCTCCCTCGGCGGCAAGGTAGCAGACTGGTTCTTGATCCTTCTCGTCATCGTCTGCGGCATCGCCGCGGGTGCGATTTGGGGCATTGTGCCTGCGATCTTCAAGGCGTATTTCAACACCAATGAAACGCTCTTTACCCTGATGATGAACTACGTTGCCACGCAGATCGTTGCGTACTACGTGTACCTCGTCGGACAGGGAAGCGGCATCATCCAACCGGTCGCCTACGGCAACCTGCCGAAGATCCCGCCGAGCGATTACTTCCTCAACATTCTCGTGGTGGTTCTCGTGATGGTCGTGATGGCCATTTACCTGCGTCACTCGAAGCAGGGCTATGAGATCTCCGTCGTCGGCGAGAGTCAGAACACCGCCCGCTACATCGGCATCAACGTCAAGAAGGTCATCCTGCGTACGATGGCGATCTCCGGTGCCGTCTGCGGCGTTGCCGGTGTCCTGATGGTTTCCGGCACCGACCACTCCGTCAACACCGATTCGATGGGCGGGCAGGGCTTTACCGCCATTATGATCTCTTGGCTCGGTCAGTTCAATCCCTATATTATGGCCGGCATGAGTGCGCTCGTCATTTTCCTGCAGGTGGGTGCCGCCAAGGTGGCGGATTCCTGCCGTATGAACAGCTCCTTTGCCGACATCATCGCGGGCATCGTCATCCTGCTTCTGGTCGGAAGTGAGTTCTTCGTCCGTTACAGCGTCAAATTCCGCGGCTCGACAAAGGAGGGGAAACAATGAACACCTTTTTTGCTTTCATTGCCAGTTCCATTCCGATCGGCGTTCCGCTTCTCTTCGGCTCCACGGGTGAGATCATCACCGAAAAGAGCGGCCATTTAAACCTCGGTATCCCCGGCATTATGTACGTCGGCGGAATTTCCGGCGTCATCGGCGCGTTTCTCTACGAGAACGCTTGCGGCAACGACATTGCCGCGATGAATCCCTTCCTCGCCGTCCTGATCCCGCTCTTGGCCTCGATCCTCGGATCGATTCTGATGGGTCTGATCTACAGCTTCCTCACGGTGACCTTGCGCGTCAATCAGAACGTTTCCGGTCTTGCGCTGACCACCTTCGGTATCGGCATCGGCAACTTCTTCGGCGGCTCTCTCATCAAACTCGTTGACAGCGATATGCCCTCCATCATCCTGACGAAGACGAGCAGTTTCTTCCGCACGAGTCTCCCGTTTGCGGAAAATCTCGGATGGTTCGGAAAGATCTTCCTTTCTCACGACTTTTTGACCTATGCGTCGATCATCATCGCCGTCATCGTCGCCATCGTGCTCAAGCGCACGCGCGTCGGCCTCTCGCTTCGTGCCGTGGGTGAAAACCCCGCCACCGCGGATGCGGCCGGCATCAACGTCACGCGCTACAAGTACGTCGCCACGATGATCGGCAGCGCCATTGCGGGTCTCGGCGGCTTGCAGTACGTGATGGCCTACGCCAACGGCGTCTGGTCGAACAACGCCTTCGGCGACCGCGGCTGGCTTGCCA
>JAZRZY010000038.1:0-2270 GCA_045601605.1 Eubacteriales bacterium | reverse complement strand
ATACCTATGAGATTCTGGAAAAGACCGACACCGTCACCCTCTCTTTCTTCGGTGACGGATACCGCAAGGAGCTGACCTATCTCGGCAGGACGAGTGGGCGCGACGAGGACAAGCTTGCCCGCTCGGGTCTGACCCCTGTCGTGGAAGGCAAAGAGGTCTATTTCCGAGAGGCAGAACTCGTCCTCTCCGGCAAGATCATTGCCAAGATGGACTTAAAGAAAAGCGATCTGGTGGACGAGACGCTCGACAAGCATTACCCCAAGCACGACTACCATCGCATCTACGTCTGTGAATCGATCAATGCGTTCACGCAAAACGACGGAAACTAAAGGAGACCGATATGCCTAATTTAATCGCCTTCGTCGGTATGTGCGGCGCAGGAAAAAGCGTCGCCACCGAAGCCTTCCTTGAGGCGGGCTACACGCTGGTCTACTTCGGCGGCGTGACCATGGATGAATTGAAACGACTGGGACTTGAGAAAAACGAGGCAAACGAACGCATGGTGCGCGAAGGCTTGCGCCGTGACCTCGGCCCCGCCGCCTTTGCCATCAAAAGTCTGCCGAAGATCGAGGCGGGGCTTGAAGCAGGCAACGTCGTGCTTGACGGGCTCTACTCTTGGTCCGAATACAAGGTGCTCAAGGAGCGTTTTGACAACCTCTTCGTCGTTGCCATCGTCACCGACCGCGAAAAACGCTACAGCCGTCTCGCTACGCGCGAGGTGCGCCCCTTGACTGCCGAGGAAGCCAAGAGCCGTGACTTTGCGGAAATCGAAAACTCCGAAAAGGGCGGCCCGATCGCCATTGCGGATCACTACATCACCAACAACGGCACGCAAGCCGAACTCAAAGAAAAGGTAGCCGACCTTCTGGCAAGTCTCGCCTGAGGACGCAACATAGTATGAAGACGATCAAACAAAACCTCTTCGGATACATCACCATCACCCTCTGCGCGGGCATTATGGTGTATTTCGTGATCTCCACGGGCGGGTTCGGTGAGCTTTGGAATCTCATCATCCATTCGCGCGTGCGTTGGATCCTTGCCGCGCTCGCCGCGGCCATCGCCGTATGGCTTATGGAGGCCGCCTCGTTCCATTCCATCTCTACCCACGTGTATCGCGGATGGAAATTTTCTCACTCCTTTGCCGCCGCCATCGTGGGTCTGCTCTACTGCGCCGTGACCCCCTTCTCCACGGGCGGTCAACCGATGCAGATCTACTCCTTGCAGAAGAAGGGCATGACCACCGGCGCCGCCAGCGCGATCGTTGCCGTACGCAGTCTGGTCTATCAGGTCGCCCTGATGCTCTTCTCCATCGTGATGGTCGCTCTGCGCCTCTCCTACTTCTCCCAGGTGGAATATTTCACTGTGCTGCTCATCGCAGGTCTTTCCGTCAACATCCTCTACGTCGCCTTCTTCATCCTCTTGATGGTCAGTCCGAAAAGCACGGACGCCATCGTGCGTTTCGGCATCCGCGTGCTTGCCAAATTGCACCTGTGCAAGAAGCCCGAAGAGCGCTACGAAAAGATCCACGCACAGCTTACCCTCTTCCATCAGAATCTCTCCCTGCTCGGAAAATCGGTGAAGATGTACACGCTCTCGATCTTCTTCTCCTTCTGCCAATTCATCTTCCAATGCCTCATCCCCTACTTCCTCTACGTCGCTTGCTTCTATGATAAAACGATCTACGTCAAGGAGGATATCCTCACGGTGATGGCGGCACAGGCATTCGTTTTGATGATCTCCTTCTTCGTGCCGACGCCGGGCGCCTCCGGCGGCGCGGAGGTCTCCTTCTACGGCTTTTTCGGCGGCTTCTACAACAAGATCCTCACCACCGCAAACGAAGCGGGCCGCCTGACGACGGACGGTTCCGCCCTCCCCGCAGAAACGATCAATTCCATGGCCTCCTCAAAACTCGCCGGCACAATGTTCCTCTGGCGCTTCATCTCCTTCTATCTGACCATCATCGTCGGCGGCATCTGGGTACCCATCTCCGACCGACAAAAACGCCTGACACTTGAAAACCGCCTGTTTGACGAGGCGGCTATGCGAGAGGCGGAAAGCCACCGCGACGACCCGTCGTGAAGTAAGAAACGTGACAAACCGGCACTGCGAAAGCGGTGTCGGTTTGTTTTTTCTCTTCTTTTCTTTTCACGAGAAAAGAAAAGAAGCAAAAGAAAAGCGAAACGGGAAGAAGTAAAAATCGGCCTCATACACAGACGGCTCCCAAACTGCGGGCGCCGTTTGCGCTTGTGTAGAGATTCTTCTTTCTTTTC
>JAZRZY010000037.1:0-3124 GCA_045601605.1 Eubacteriales bacterium | reverse complement strand
GGCGACCCAGGTCTGCGGGTTCATCAGGATCGCGGAGTCGAGCCCCACGTTGTAGGGGTTCTCCTGCACGAATTTCTGCCACCAGGCGCGCTTGATGTTGTTCTTCAGTTCCGCGCCGAGGGGGCCGTAATCCCAAGTGTTGGCAAGACCGCCGTAGATCTCGCTTCCGGCAAAGATGTAGCCGCGGCCTTTGCAGAGCGCGACGAGTTTGTCCATCGTCTTATCCGTCTGTTTCATAGTGGTCTCCTTGTGAAAAGTGTGATTTGAGTGTTACAGGGACAAAACCCCGAGGTTTTCCAAGAGCATTTTCAGGCTGAGGAGCAAGAGCACCGAGCCCCCGACGATCTCAGCCTTTCCGCCCAGAAGCCTTGCAAGCTTCCCGCCGAAGAAGGTGGCGAAAAAGGAGAGGAGGAAGGTCACACAGCCGATGAGTGCGGATGCAAACAGCACGTTGAGATCGGCAAGGACGGGCAGGAGGGCGGGGACCTTCGCCGCAAAGCCGACCCCGACGGTCATCGCGTCGATCGAGGTGGCGATCGCCAGCAGGAAGAGCTCGTGTGTCGTGGCGGCGGGCTTGCCGTTGCCGCAGCAGGCGCACGCATCCGGCTCGCCGCTTTCGCGGATGGCTTCGATCAGCATTTTCGCAGCCACGAAAAAGAGCAGGGCAAAGGCGATCCAGCCCACCGCGGACTCAAGCAGGGGGATGCGGCGCATCAGATCGCCGAGGTAAAAGCCGAAGATCGGCATCAGCATTTGGAAGAGGCCGAAGAAGAGGGCGATCTTCAGGCAAAGCGCAATGTTTTTGGCGCGGGATTTCATCCCCTCGCAGACGGCGACGCTGGCCGCGTCTGCGGAGAGTCCGAGTCCCGAGAGTAGGACGACGAGATAATCCATAGAACCCCGTTATTTCAGATTTGCGATGGCGCGGATGATCTCGCGCGCTTCGTTCAGACAGGTGTCGAGCGTGTCGGAGAAATGTTCCTTTTTCACGAAGACGGGAGTCTGAGAAAGAGGCGCTTCAAAGTCGTACAGCCACGTGCCGCCCGCGTATTCTTTGCCGTCGAAGAGACCGACGTAATCGCCCTCGGGCAGGTAGATGTCGCGGCAGTTTTTGCCTTCCATCACGGGCGCGCAGAGGAGCGCCTCACCGAGGAAGTATTCGTCGTCGATGGCGTAAACGGTCTCGTCTTCCGGATGGGTCAGGAAGAGGTGGCGCATCAAAGGCATGCCGGAGGTGCTTGCCACGGCACCCTGCTCGGCGAGGTAGGGGATGAGCGCCTCGTGCAGGTTGCAGTAGAGGCGGTAAACGTCGATGACGTCGTCTTCAAAGTCGTAGGGGCGGCGGACCTTGCCGTGCGTCTGCATGCAGACGGAGAAGCACGCCATCTCCGCACCGCGCAGGAAGATGTCGATGTCGGGGTTGTTTTCGGGATCGCGGCTGACGAGGTATCCGCCGAGGTCAAAGCCCATAAAGGGCACGCCGGAGAGACCGGCAGTCAGCACGCCGCGCAGCATCGCAGGCAAAAAGCGCCATTCGCGGAGCTGGTCGCCCGCCCACATGATCGGGTAGCGCTGGGCGCCGATGGCACCGCCGCGCGCGAAGAGCATCGCGCCGTCCTCGCCGCGCTTTTCGGCGAAGTTTCTGTGCGTCATCGCGTTCAGGTACACGGGGTACCAGTGGTGGGTGCCGGAGATGGAGCGCCCGTCGTGGAAATTCAAGGGACGGTTGCCGGGGAACTGCTCGCAGAAATCCATCTTCGCGCCGGAACAGCCGCAGCCTTTTGCAAACATGGCCCAGACCTGCTCAAACCACTGCTCTCTGGCGCCGGGATGCGTCACGTCGAGCCAGCGATAGATGCGCGCGTTGGGCGCGTCGGCGGGGTTTTCAATGTTAATATCGGGGAGCATCACCTCGCCCGTGAGCGCGTCGGAGACGGCGTATTCGTCGTGGATCTGAGTCATCTCCTCCAGCTCTGCGGGGCGGGCGTGCTTGTTCTTGTAGTCGAGGTAGCGGCCGCAGCTTTGATACAGCAGGTAGCGCTTGCCCTTGGCGGTCAGATAGGCGGAAAGCTTCTTGAGATCCTCGATGCCGAGGAAGTCGTAGGGCTCCCAGCCTTCCAAAATGGCAACATCCCAAGGCAGGTCGTGTTCGTCCATTTTCTGTGCCATCTCCAGAACACCTTCGATGCTGCCGAACTCGCGCAGACCGCCGTGGCGGGAAACGTGGATGCCGTACGCCCAGTCGGGGACGGCGGGCGAGAAGCCGGACAGATGCGCGTAGTTGTAGAGCACCTCCGAGGGATCGTCGGTCAGGAACAGGTAAAGGTCCAGAACACCCTCCTCCAAGAGCTCGGCGGAGAAGGTGCCCGTGTTTTCGCTGTCGAGGTCGATCATCATACGCTCGTAGCGGTTTATGAAGTAGTGATAACCGAGCGTGGTGAGAAAGAGCGGGATCGGCACGTAGGAGTTGCCCTCCGTCTGGCACCAGCGGTCAATGGAGTAGAGGTCGATCTTCTTGCCGCGTTGGTTTGCAACGTTAAAGCGCTCACCCGTGCCGAAGATCGGGGTCTTTTCGAGCGGGGCGACAAAGCCCGTCGGAGAAAGAGCGCAGAGCGCGACGCGCTCTTCGCCCTCGTAGAAAAAGGCGAGGGAAAAGGGCTCTGAAGTCAGGTGGACCTCGCCGTCCTCGCAGGCGATGACGGTCACACCGCCCTCTTCGGTGATCTCAAGGGCTTCGCACTCGGTGTCGATCTCTTCGCCGAGGTCTTTTTTCAGCGTTTCGCAGGCACCGGGGTGCAGGGTGCCGTCCTTGTATGCGCGCAGACGGAACGCACCGTCAAAGGGGGCTTCGAGCCGGTATCGGTTGCCTTCGTAATCGAAATCAAAAAAGAATGCTTCGGCCATAGCGGGATAACCTCCGAACGTTCGAATAATTCTGTGCGTAAAACAGACACAGTTTACTATACCATAGTTTACCGACGGGCGCAAGGAAAAAAGCAAGAATTTCGCCGCTGTTTTACACAGCGGCGAAGGTTTTTCGGCTTTTGGATCAGCCCTCGTCCTTCTGGGGGCCCGTGGGGCTGGCGGTGCTGTAGCCGACGTTGACAAGGTGATCGGCGGTGCG
>JAZRZY010000036.1:0-12971 GCA_045601605.1 Eubacteriales bacterium | reverse complement strand
CCCAAAAAAGTAACCGATCAAAAAAGCACTCCGCCGCCGCGGAGTGCTTTTTGCATTCAAAAACGCCCTCGGTCAGAGGGCGTTTTGATATTTCATTTTACCGTCAAAGCACAAAGTGGCGCGGCAGACCGTTTTCATCGTAAAAGCCGTGCGCCTCTCCGCGAATGAGAGGTACGAGATATTCGAGACAGGCATCGGTAACGCCGTTGGATTCATCGTTGATAAACGCATCCGGCACGGTTTTGATGCGGTTTGCGATCTCGTCCACGTCAAAGGCGCGTGTGATACAAAGCCCCATCGGATCCGTCTTTCGCACAAAGCCCATCATTACACCGTTCATGCCGTCAAGGGCGGCTTCCACGGCGGAGCGTCCGACCTCCACGCTCTCCTCCAAATCACAGAGCGAGGCGTTATGCGCGGCACAGCGCTGAAGAATGTTCAACTCCACGCTGCGCGCTTTGCAGCCGATCTTTTCGCGCACGAGCGTTTCAAGCGCTTTTCCGGTACCCGCCAGATAGCTGTGACCGAAAGCATCTTTCACGCCGCTTTGCGTACCTTCTCCGACATAACGCCCATTGGCATAGCGCACACCCTCGGAAACGGCGATCACCACGTTGGGATGACGCTCCAAGGCGGCATTCACATCCGCGAGAAAACGCTCATCGACAAACTCACGTTCCGGCAAATAAACCAGATCCGGCTCTCCTTGCCCGCTGAGACGCGTAAGGGCGGCGGCGGCAGTCAGCCAGCCCGCATCACGCCCCATGATCTCCACGATCGTGACCGCCTTGACCGTATATACGGCACAGTCACGGATGATCTCCGAGATGGAGGTGGCAATGTATTTTGCCGCACTTCCGAAGCCGGGAGTATGATCCGTTCCCTCCAGATCGTTGTCGATCGTCTTCGGAACACCGATGCAGATGAGGTCTTTGGAATGCGTGTCAGCGTAGGCAGACAACTTGGCAACGGTATCCATTGAATCGTTGCCGCCGATGTAGAAAAAGTAACCGATCTCATGCTTCTCGAAAAAGCGAAACAGTTCCTCATAGATTTCGCGGGACTCTTCCTTTAACGGATCGGGCAATTTTTTTCGACAACTGCCGAGGGCGGCGGCAGGCGTGTTTTCCAAAAGCGCGAGTTCCGCTTCACGATCGGCAAACCGCTCCGTCAGATCACAGACCTCTCCCGCGAGGATCCCTTCCACGCCGTGGAGCGCGCCGTAGAGCGTGCCGATTTCTTCCGCCGCAAGGCAGCCGCGGATCACGCCGGAAAGCGTTGCATTGATGGCGGCAGTCGGACCGCCGGACTGGCCGACGATAGCATTTTGAACCTTCATTTTACAGCCTCCTCGATGGTGTTGATGTCATACGGAGTTTGCTGATACACGAAATAGTTGAGCCAGTTGGAAAACAAAAGGTGTGCGGCCGATCTCCAACGATTCTTCGGCTCACGGCTCGGATCGTCCTCCGGAAAATAATTTTGCGGAATTTCAGGAGAAATCCCTTTCTTCAAATCACGGAAATACTCGGTGGAAAGCGTATCCGCATCATACTCCACGTGACCCGTGACAAAAACGTTCCTGCGAGATTTGGAAGCGATGAGAAACGCACCCGCTTCCTCGCTGGAGGAAAGGAGATCCAACTTCTCACAGGCGAGAACGTCCTCTTCGCTGACGGTGGTATAGCGGGAATGCGGCGCAAGGAACTCCTCGTCAAAGCCGCGAAGAAGCTCGTGGGAAGGCATCAAAATGCGGTGACGGTAAACACCCGAAAGCTTCTTTTCCAAATCCCGCTTTTGGATCCCGTAGCGGTAATAAAGCCCCGCCTGAGCGCCCCAGCAAATATAAAGATTGGAATGAACGTTTTTACGTGCCCACTCAAAGAGTTCACAAAGCTCCTGCCAATAATCCACTTCCTCAAAAGCCATCTGCTCCACGGGCGCACCCGTGATAATAAGACCGTCAAACTTGCGATCTTTCACCTGAGAAAAGCCCTGATAAAACTGCAGGAGATGCTCTTCGGCCGTGTTCTTCGATACGTGGCTCTCCATCTGCAAAAACGTGATCTCAAGCTGCAACGGCGTGTTGGAAAGCAGGCGCAAGAGCTGCGTTTCGGTGACGATCTTGGTCGGCATCAGGTTCAAGATGGCGATGCGAAGGGGACGGATATCCTGACTCTTTGCGCGCCCCTCTTCCATGACGAAAATATTCTCTTGTTCCAGCACGCGACGTGCGGGTAATTCCTTCGGAATGGTAACGGGCATAGGATTATCCTTTCTTCTGCGCCTGATAGATCAGATGCGTCTCGTTTTCTAAGATCAAAGCGGGCTCAAGCCCTGCCTGACGACATAATTTTTCCACCGTTCTCGGTGCATAGGCGCGTTGACGCTCCACCTCAACGCTACGGGTATAGCGTCCGTCTTTTCCCTCTTCAAAAAAGTGAAAGACAAAGTCGCACACGCCGCGTTCGGCATGGTATTCCCGCTCCCAAACGCAAAACAGGCCATCCCGCTCCAAAACCTCGCAAGCGGTGGAATACTCCCCTTCGAACCGTGCTTTTTTGCTGATATCAAAGAGGAAGACTCCATCCTCCGTCAAATGCTCCGACACCCTCAAAAACGCCGATTGTAACGAGGCTGTATCCAAAAGATAATTCAGCGTATCGTGCAGACAAAGGCAGAAATCAAAGCGTGTGCCGAGCGAGAGTCCGGTGATATCCTGACAGACAAAGCGAACGCGCCGCCGCTCGGAAAAAGCCTTCTCATCAGCAAAAGCGAGCATCTCCTCGGAAAGATCGACGCCCGTCATTTCATATTCACGGGAAAGCAAGACGGCGAGCGTGCCCGTGCCGCAACCGAGATCCAATCCGCGGCGTGCGCCCTCGGGCAAATGCTGCACGATCAAATCACGTTCGGCTTCGTAATTTGCGCCGTCGTTGAGCAGATCGTAAAAATGTGCCATCGGTGCCTGAAAGCTCATCCTACTCCCCCTTTTCATTCATTTGCCCTATTTTACAACGAAAGTACCGTTTTGTAAAGATTTCGGCAAGCTTTTATCTGTTCTGCAGAACGAAACAAAAACCGCGCCTTTGAAAGACGCGGTTTTGAATGCAGAAAAAACTGTTACGCTTCCACAAAGCCGTGATAGACCGTGGTGCAAGGACCCGTGAGAAAAATTCCGTCATCCGTAACTTCTACCGCAAGCAAGCCGCCGCGCACACGAACGCCGACGCGAGTGTTTTTCTTGCAAATACCAAGGCGAACAGCTGCCGCAACAGAAGCAGACACTCCGGTTCCGCAAGCCAGCGTTTCTCCGCTGCCGCGTTCCCAAATGCGGATGTCCAACGAGTTCGGAGAAATGACACGCACAAATTCCGCATTGATGCGTTCGGAAAACAGCGGATGATTCTCCACCGCAGGACCGATGCGAGGCAGATCCAAGTTTTCAATGTCCTCCCAGAAGGAAACGGCATGCGGATTCCCCACAGAGAGCGCCGTCAGACGCATCGTGGAGTCCTGCACGCGCACGGGGCGATCGATCATCTCAGGAGCATCGGGCGTTTTGGTAACGGCCGCAAGGGCAAAGTCGGCATTTCCCATTGCCACACGTGCGCTTGTCACCTTTCCGTCCTCCCAAAAGACGTCCACCGTTTTCAGCCCGCCGAGCGTCTCAATGAGCAGGGTATCCTTCTTCACGCCACGCTCTTCACAGAGAAATTTCGCAACGCAACGCACACCGTTGCCGCACATTTCCGCCTCACTTCCGTCTGCGTTGAAAATGCGCATTTTCGCATCGTTCTTTGCATCCTCGGGAGGAAGAACCAAAATGATACCGTCTCCGCCGACCGACAGACCGCGCGGAGAAAGGCGCACGGACAGTGCGGCGGGAGAGGCGATCTGCTGCTCAAAACAATCGAAAAAGAGGTAATCGTTTCCGGCACCCTGCATCTTGACAAAGTTCAGTTTCATACTACCCTCCTGAAGAAATCTCGGTTCTGTCTTTAGTATATTGCATGTGCGAAGTTCTGTCAAGCGACTTGAAAGTTTATAAAAAATCTGTATAATAGTAGAAAAGTGTCTGACGGAGGTATGCTATGCGTCTTTGCACCGCCAAACAGATCCGTGCTCTTGAAACTGCCGCCTACGAAAACTACGGCATTCTGCCCGCACGCCTGATGGATGACGCCGCAGAAGCGCTCTATGAAGCAATCGTTCACGATGCACCCGAAGGATGCGAAGAGGTACTTATCCTTTGCGGAAGCGGCAACAACGGTGCAGACGGTTACACACTCGCCGCACTCTGCCGCAAACGAGGCATCCGTGCAAACGTCATCTCCGTCTTTGCGCCCTCCTCACCGCTGTGCCGCGAACGTGCCTTCACCTGCAACACCCTCTCCTCGCCGCTCTTTGCCTTCGAGGGCAACGAGCGCGTACTGTGCGAGCGGCTCATTGCACAGGCAGGCGTCATCATCGACTGCGTTTTCGGCATCGGCTACGACACCGAACGCGAACCGGATCAGACCTTCCTTGACCTCTGCAAGCTTCTCTCCGAGACGAACGCTTTTCTCATCAGCGCCGACATCCCCAGCGGTCTGGATGCAGACACCGGCAAGTTTTATCACAACGAATCCGGTGCCGCCCTCATCTTTGCAGACGTCACGATCACCTTCACGACCTCCAAACCCGCACTCGAAACCGCCCCCGGCTCTCTTGCCGCGGGACGCGTCAAAATCGCTGACGTCGGCATTCCCGCCGAGCTCGTCAATCTCAAGGCGGCAGACGATCCGCACATCTTTCTCACCGACGCTTCCCTGCGCGCACTTCTCCCCGCACGCTCCCCGGAAAGCTCAAAGGCAAATTACGGCAAGCTTCTCTCAATTTGCGGAAGCCCGGATATGCCGGGCGCTGCCTGTCTTGCCGCTCGGGGCGCCCTAAGATGCGGCGTGGGACTTCTCACTTGCTGTGGGCGTGAAACTACCCTCGCAGTACTCAAGCATCACTTTTTTGAGCCGATCTATCTTCCCTTTTTTGAAACGATCGAGGGGGTGCTTGATCTCTCCCGCACGCAAGAGCTTCTCACCGACCGACTCACCTCACAGACAGCCGTTCTCATCGGTTGCGGCATCACGACCTCACGCGATTCAATGATTTTGCTTGAAACCGTCCTACGTGAAACCTCCTGCCCCGTCGTCTGCGATGCAGACGCCATCACGCTTCTTGCCGAACGGGAGGATCTGCTCGAAACCTACGGTGAAAAATTGATCCTGACCCCGCACCCGGGCGAGATGGGGCGTCTGTGTAAGAAGAGCGCTTCCGACATTCAATTCTCTCGCATTCCCGCCGCAAAAGAGTTTGCCGAACGGTACGGTTGCGTGGTGGTACTCAAGGGAAACCGCACGCTGATCGCCTCTCCCGACGGGCGGCTTGCCATCAATCCCTTCGGAAACCCCGGCATGGCAAAAGCCGGTATGGGCGACCTGCTCGCAGGGATGATCGCCTCTTTTGCCGCACAAGGTCTCTCCCCCTTCGATGCCGCCGCTCTCGGTGTGTATCTGCATTCCCGCGCAGGCGATCTTGCCTCCGAAACGTTCGGTGAGGCGAGTATGCTCACAACCGACGTTTCCGACTGCATCCACCTTGCTCTGACGGAATGAAACCGCACCCCCTCCGAATATGAATGGATATCACGATTTCGGAGGTATCTATGAAACGCACTTTCCCGTTCCTTCTTGCATTCCTTCTTCTTTTTTCCTTCTCTGCCTGCAACCCGGACCGCACCGAAGAAAAAATTTTGGCACACCTCGCCTTGCCGCTGGAATTTGACTGCAACTTTTCCATTGATACACTCGACGGGAAAGCGCACTTTAGCATCACCGAGGAACTATTCTCCATCGGAATTACCGACGGCCCCGCAAACGGACTGGTGCTCTCCCTGACCGAGGGGAAAGCCCGTTTTCTCTACCGAGGAATGGACGTGACGTTCCCCGAGAAGACCACGGAAAAGCTCCTCCTCTTACGCAAGGCGTTTTCCTTCCTTCAGGAGCAAACCTACGATCCGAACGCCGCAGAACGCAAGGAAGGCACTCTGCTTTTTACCTTCCGAGACGAAAACAATACCATATCCTACCAAGTCACCGAAGAAGGTTCGCCTCTGACGCTGATACTGGCAAGCCAAAACGAGACCTTGAAGATAGAAATCAACTAAAAGGAGCCCCATGGAAAAATCCAAGAAAAACCCCAATCTCCTTCGCGCATACGCCGCGATCGATCTGACACGCCTGAAGGCGAATTTCGACGCACTTGCATCGACCTTACCCAACGGCAAGAAGATCCTCGCCGTGGTCAAAGCCGACGCCTACGGACACAACGCCGCCGCTGTGGCGCGCGCACTCGTGGGCCGCGCGGCCTACTTCGGCGTGGCAACGGCCATTGAAGGCGTTCGTCTGCGCGAAAGCGGCATTTGCGAGCCGATCCTCGTGTTCGGTCGCACCCCTCTCAAAGAAGCGGCTTTGCTTGCGGATTTCAATCTGACGCAATGCGTCTTCTCGTTTGATTATGCAAACGAGCTCGGACTCGCACTCGGTCGAATGGGCCGCAAAGTCAAGATCCACATTAAGATCGATACGGGGATGGGGCGACTTGGTTTTTGCGCCGAGGATGAGGGATCCATCACACAGATCCTCTCCATTTCCCGCATTTGTTCCCTTGAAATCGAGGGCATCTTCTCCCACTACGCCAAAAGCGACGTCCCCGGCGACTCCTTCAACGAACTGCAAGCCAAGCGCTTTGCATCCATTGTTCAAAAGCTTGAAGATGCGGGACTCACCTTCGCTTACAAGCACCTCGCCAACAGCGGCGCCAGCCTGCTCGGCCTTGAGGACATCGGCAATATGGTGCGCGCAGGCATCTGCCTCTACGGCGACTTCCCCTCGGACGCGGTACGCGACTTTTGGAATGAGACCTACCCCGACCGCCCGATCTTACCCGTGATGGCTCTCTTTGCCTCCGTGGCACAGATCCGCACGCTCAAGGCAGGCAATCCGCTCGGATACGACTGTGCCTGGTGCGCCGAACGCGACACCAAGATCGCTGTCGTTGCCGCCGGATATGCCGACGGCGTCCCGCGCTCCATCACGAACAAAGCGGATGCCATCGCTATCGGATGCCCGATCGTCGGAAACGTCTGTATGGATATGACCTTCATTGACATCACGGATTCGGCGGAAGAGATTCACGAAGGAGACGTCGTCGCACTCTTCGGAAACAAGGGCATCACCGTCGCCGACTGGGCGCGCTGTGCCGGAACCATCACCTACGAGATCTACTGCAACATCTCCGCGCGCATTCCTCGTGTGATGCTCGAAGACGGGCAGGTCGTTGAAATCAACTGAGGCGCAGCATGAAAAACAAACGCATCTTTTGGAGTCTTCTGATCGCTCTTACCTTGCTTGACGCCGTTCTGCTCGTACTCTTCTCCTCCCGCATTACGCTTTCGCTCTATTCCGCAGTTCCGTTTTTCGGAATCGCTCTGCTTCTTCTCATCGCACAGACAATGACACACGGATCTACTTATTCCACCGGCGTCAATCTTACCAAAGACGAAACGGAGCTTTTTTCAAAGGGGTACAAGGATGCAACCGTTCTCTTCCTCATTCCAAGCCTTCTCTTTGTATTCTTTTTCGACGGAAACACAAAGATCCTCTTGAACGTTCTGTATCTGGTGATTTCCGTCTTCTTTTCCGCCCTCGTCGGAAAAGCAACTGCCAAAGAGACAGTCAAGCTCCGTCTTCAACAAGAAAAACTCGAACAACAAGAACAGATCGCCCGCGAAGAAGGGCTCTTCTTCAAAAAATAAACGCAACGAAAAAACGCCCCGAGTTCGGGGCGTTTTTCTTGTTTAAGTTACAGAACCTTCTTCAAAAGCTCGACTGCGCGGGCGGTGTTTTCATGGGTGTTGAAAGAGGTGAGGCGCAAGAAGCCTTCCCCGTTGACACCGAAGCCTGCGCCCGGAGTGGAAACGATGCCGACCTCATTTAGGAGGATATCGAAGAACTCCCAAGAGGTCTTCCCCTTCGGTGCTTCAAACCAAATGTAGGGCGAGTTGACACCGCCGGTGAAAAAGATGCCAAACTCCGTGAACGCCTCGACGAGCATACGCGCGTTCTCCTGATAATAACCGACCATTTCAGCGACTTCCCTCTGGCCTTCCTCGGCGAAGACAGCCTCGGCGGCACGTTGGATGATGTAGGGGGTGCCGTTGAACTTGGTGGACTGGCGGCGAAGCCAGAGTTTTCCGATGTTCTTACCGTCACGTTCCAGTTCCTTGGGAATGATGACGTAGCTTGCGCGCGTGCCGGTGAAGCCCGCATTTTTCGACAAAGAGCAAAATTCCACGGCACAGGTGCGGGCGCCTTCCACCTCAAAGATGGAATGCGGCAAAGAGGCATCCGTGATATACGCCTCATAAGCGGCATCAAAGAGGAGGAGCGCATCGTTGGCGTTTGCGAAATCGATCCAAGCCTTAAGCTGTTCTTTCGTATAGACCGCGCCCGTGGGGTTGGAAGGGGAGCAAAGATAGATGACGTCTGCCTTCAGATCCTCGCTCGGCATCGGCAAAAAGCCGTTCTCACGCGTAGCGGCGATCAGCACGACCTCACGGCCATCCATAACGTTCGAATCAAAATAGACCGGATAGACGGGATCGGAAACGGCGATCACGTTCTCCTTGGCGAAGAGATCGGAGAAGCAGGCAGTATCCGTCTTGGCACCGTCGCCCACGAAGATCTCTTCGTGGCAAAGCTCGACGCCGCGTTTGGCATAATAGGCCGCAATCGCATCCAGGAGGAAGCCGTAACCGCGATACGGGCCGTAGCCGCGGAAGCCGGCGGCAGTAGACATTTCATCGGCCGCCGCCTTCGTCGCCTCGGTGACAGATTTGGAAATGGGGAGTGTCACGTCGCCGATGCCCATATAAATGAGTTCGCGCTCCGGATGCTTCGCTTTGAACTCCGCCACCTTCTGCTCAATGGTGGCAAAGAGATAGTTCTGTTTTAAGTTGTCGTAATTGGAGTTGAGTTTCATAGGGGCTCCTTGCTTTAAAAGATGTTCAAAGTATAACAGATAACAAGAAAAAATACAACCGTGCTTTTTAAGGATGGGCAAGGGAGATCAGCGCAGCTCCATCCACAATATACCAGTGCTCAACACCGTCGAAAGCAGCGCGCACATACGTTGCGTTCTCAGTACAAAAATATGCGGAAGCATCCGTGAAAAGACGCTGTCCTCCCTGCTCTGCGGCACGATACAGCACAAATCGATCCACCGAGGTCATCACCGTCCAGAACACCTCATCGTTCGGTGAAACGAAGACGTCCTGCGCGCCTTCAAACAATAAGGTGGAGTTCCCGTCGGTTCTCAGATACAGCTTGTTTCCGCGCGTAATGTAATACACCTGATCGCCCGCCGCATTAAAGGCATACGCCGTAACGCCGGAAGCAACGAGGCTTTCCGTCGGTTTCTCCTCACTCAGATCCATCTGATAGATGCGGGCGCGCTCTTCGCTCTTGCGCACGAAAAACAAGGTTTTTCCATCGCGGGACAAAAACGCCTCCTGCACATCTGCCGCATATTTTGCGGAGCTGAAATCCGCAGACAAATACCGCAGCGTCTGTGCGCTCTCTCGCGTAACGAGATACAGGCGCTCGGTGAAAGAATCGCTGGAGTGGATGAGCGAAACGCCCGTGTCAAAAACAGCTTCCCGATGCAAGAGTACGGGAGTTGCCGCGCCGGAAGACACCTTCTCTTTTTCTCCACCGCCTTGGCTGAAATACGTATATCCGTTCTGTTCGCAGAAAATGACTTCCGTGAGATCCCGATTGAAACGGACGCCTCCGTCCTCGGCAGAAAACGAAGCGGTGAGTTTTTCTGCCTGCCCGCCGATAGCGGTATGGTAAAGCGCGGTGGAATCCGCCGTGAGATAATAAAGATGCTCGCCGGAATCGGAAACACCCAGCAAAACGGCGTCTGCGTGCGGAACAAGCGCCTGAATGTCTTGAACCTCACCCGTCTCACTCTTCCAATAGCGAGGCGAGATACTGCCGCCCCCGGGCGGCGGAAAATCCAAATAAAAGAGGCTCTTGCCGGTGGGCGAAAGCACAAGCTGATTCAAATTGTCAAAATAAAAATCCTGAATCAAAACGGGAGCTTCCTCTCCCAACGTAAAGTGCCAAAGCCCCATCTCCTGAACAAAGACCAACGCACCCCCCTCGGAGGCCAGTTTAAAATCCGTAACCCCGGAAAAGAGCGGGGTGCATTTTCCGTCTGTAAGCAACACAAGTTCGCCCTTCTCGGTCAGGACCACCTGCGTCGTCCCACCGAAAGCGACGGACTGCTTTTGGGGCAAGCCTTCCGCAGATCCGAGCGGCGTACCGCCCGAATAAAACAACGTTTCGTCGGCGCCGGGATCCGAAATGACGGCATAAAGCGTGCGGGAAGCCTCCGGTTTCTCTGCTTTTTTCGGCACGGATTGCACCGAAAAAACAGTGGCGATCATCAATGCCAAAAACAGCACGCAAAGAGTAATCGGAAGAACCGAATCTTTCTCAAAAAAGGCTTTGCATTTTCCCAAAAACACTCTCATCTTCACGCTCCAGTTCGACTTTGCTTCTCATAAGCTTTCAGGTACTCAAACATTGCGTCTTCACCGCGCTCGGAAAGGATGGTCAAAACGTGTTCCAAATGCGCGGCGGTTGCAGGGTGGATGAAATAATTTTTCTTTTGGCGGTGATAATACTCAAGTGCCGTGGAATCGGTATAATCTTTCCCGTGATAGATCTTACTTGCGGCAACGCGGTCACAGACCATCTCGCAAAAAAAGACCGCAGGCATTTCCACAGGAACCAGCCCTTCGCCGCTCTTATAATCCACCCAATACTCAAAGTGATGGCGGTTACGCCCTTTGTGGTGCAACCAAGCACGGGAATAGCCGTTTGTGCGACGCGCTTCCACCGTGGGGCTGTGCGTGCCGTCGGAATAAAAACGGGCGCCCTCCCAAAACTCCGTGGGAGACAGCTTGGAAAAATCGTGCCAAAAACCGCGCCAAACAAGACCGCAACGACGGCAGAGCCGAAAAACCTCGTTGTGGTGGCGTGTGATGGTTCTCAAATGCGAAAACGGATGCACGAAATTTCTCCTTTGACGTAGTTCCATTCCATTATACTCAAACACCGCACTTCTTGCAAGAGAAAAGAGCCGAAAAACAAATCCAAACCCACGGTTTTTTCGCAGGGCTCAAGTTGACGAAAAACCCAATTTTTTTCAAAAATATACGCAACTTTTTTATGCATATCCCCTTGAAAAAACACGAAAAATGTGATAGCATATTGCAAGATATTGTTTTCTTTTATCGCACTCTGTAAAATTCACCCCATTTTTGGAGCATTGCATGAACATCGGATTGGTTTTAGCAGGAGGACTCGCCAAGGGCGCCTACGAAGTAGGGGCTCTGCGGGCGCTTGCGGAATTCATCCCCAAAGAAGAAATCAAATACATGAGCTGCTCCTCGATCGGAACACTGAACGGGTATGCCTTTATGACCGACCGAATGGAGTGGATGGACAGTGTTTGGGATGAAATCAGCGGCGAAAAACGCCGTCAGGTGTTCACCCGCGTGCTTCGCTCTGACTTCCTCGACCGCAAGATCGCCGAGCTTGATCTCAAAAACGATACCTTGCACCCCGTTTTTTACACCTCTCTTTTGGAACTGGCGAAGACGCGCATCCACTACAAGGATCTCGCGCGAATCACCCCCGAGGAACGCCGAGACTATCTTTTGGCAAGCGCCGCCTTCCCCATTTACCGCAAGGCCGTTAAAATCGGAAAACACAAATACTACGACGGAGCCTTGGTGGACAACATTCCCGTCTATCCGATGATGCAGCACGAAATGGACTACATCATCTGCATCCACTTCGATGACACCGCCTACAAATTCGAAAACCCCGAATTTGACAATAAGATCATTGAAGTCACCTTCTACGACGATACCCTGTTTAAGGATTACTTCATTTTCAACAACGACGATATCCGGCGCATGCGCAAAGAGGGCTACGAAAAGGCTCACCGCGTTTTTTCGGATATTTTTGCAAAAGGCTACGAAAACAAAGAGGCCGTCTTTGAGGGCATCCACAGAAACGACGAGCTCAACGCACAAAACCGCAAACTGAGACTGACCACCGACGTCGTCGTCTCAAACTTCAACAAACTCACACAGCGCTTCGCCAAGCGCCAAATCGAACCTTAAAAACGCTCCGCACAGCGGAGCGTTTTTTCTTTTGTTTCCTTTCAGGCTTCTTTTTCTGTCTGTGTGCAAGTCATGCGCTTATAAGCAATGCTCATCCCACAGACGAGAAGGAAAAGCGAAAACGACAAGGAAGAGATCATCATCGGAAGATTGCAAAACGAATTGACCATATTGTACTGTAGGATAATCGCTTCTTCGGAACCGTAAAGGCGGGCACGCAAATACGTTTCACAATAAGAAAGAACCCAGCTGAAAAACGGAAACACCCCGAGGCGAAGGATCAGCAGGCAGAGTTCACCGGCAATGCTCGTCTTATTTCCGAGGTTGAAAAGGAAGAGAATCAAAGAAAAAAACAGAGCGCTAAAAGCCGAAAGAATCGGCGAAAGAGGTACGGCAAAGCTCTGGGTCGGTCTTGCAATCATCAATTCAACCAACGGGCCCTGAAACAAAATCACAACTCCGAGCCAAACAATGGCGATCGCAGCTATCGCAATGGAAAGAATCGAGAGAATATGAATGGTTTTTTTCATCGTTATCTCCTTTTAGTGAGATCATCCGCTTCGCTCACGGTGAAATAAGTTCCTTTGCAAATTGCAAAATTTGATGCCGTGCATCAAGTGAAATGAAATAAATCCTCCCACACCCGCAGGCATATCACTTGCGAAGCAAA
>JAZRZY010000035.1:0-4364 GCA_045601605.1 Eubacteriales bacterium | reverse complement strand
TATCGCAGGGGATGATACGGTGTTTCTCGCCGTTGCCACGCCTCAGATCGCCGCAGAGATCTGCGGCAGATTCCGTCTCTTGCTCAAGCACTGAGGCCGTTTATGCTCTGTAGCCTGACGGTTCGTGACTTTGCGCTGTTCTCCTCGGCGACGTTCTCGCCGGAGGAGGGTTTCGTTGCGCTCACGGGTCAGACGGGCGCAGGGAAAAGCCTCGTGGTGGATGCCTTGTCTTTCGTTACGGGCAGTCACCGCGGCGGCAAGGATTTTATCCGAAACGGCAAGGAATTCTGCGAGGTGCGCGCCCTTTTCGCGCCGGTGCGGGAGGATCAGCTCCAAGAGCTTGCCAAGCTCGGCATCGAGTGTGAAGGGGACGGCATCGAGTTTTACCGCAGCCTTTCGCGTGACGCCCGCGCCGTCTGCCGCATCAACGGCAGAATGACGACGCTCACCATCCTGCGTCGGGCGGCGGGGCTTTTCTGTGACATTCACGAGCAGGAGGACGCACGCGCCTTACTGTCCACCTCCCGCCATCTCTTTTATCTGGATGCCTTTCTTGATGAGGAGGGGCTTTCGGCAAAGCGGCATTATGCCGAGCTTTACGAGGCATACAGCCTCAAAAAAGAGCAATTCAACGCCCATCGTCTGCCCGACCGCGCCGAGGAAAAAACGCTCAGGGAGTTTTTGGAATACCAGATCCGTGAGCTGACGGAGGCGGGGATCGTCGAAGGAGAGTACGATGCACTCCTGCAGGAAAAAGAACGCTTGGCACACGCAAAACAGCTCAGCGATGCCACGTCGCTCGTGCAGGCCGCATTGGTAGAAGAAGACGGTGCCTACGACCGTTTGATGCGCGCCTCGGATGCGCTTGCGACCTCCTGCGACGTGCGTGCAGATTGGAAGGAGATCGCCGAGCGGTTGGAGAATCTTGCCTACGAGGTGCAGGAGCTTGCGCGATCAGCCTCGGTTGAGGAGTGCGCCGATCCGACCGCGCGCCTCGACGCCATCGATGCACGGCTTTCGGTTCTGCGCAGACTCTTTCATCTCTACGCTCCGACGGAAGCGGAACTTCTTTCGTTGCTTTCTGCAAAGAAGGACGAGCTCAAAGCCTTGGATACGGCAAAGGAACAGGCGCGCCGCCTCCACGCCGAAGCGCTCGTTGCACGCGATGCGGCACTTGCCGCAGCCCAACCTCTGCGCCTCGCAAGGCACCGTGCGGCAGAGAAGCTGGAAGCCGAGATCCTCACACAGCTTCAGGCTTTGGATATGCCCTTCGTGCGCTTTGAGGTGCATTTTGAAGAGCGGGAGAAGATCTCGCAGGACGGGTGCGATCTCGTGTCTTTTTACATCGGGACCAACGTCGGTCAACCGATGATGGAGCTTTCCTCCATTGCATCCGGCGGTGAGCTTTCCCGTATATTGCTTGCCCTTCGTTGCGTGCTCTCTCAGATCGACGCCATCGATACGCTCGTTTTCGACGAGATCGATACGGGTGTCTCCGGCAGAAGCGCGGTGAAGATCGGCGCGGCCATGCGCCGACTCGGGCGACAACGACAGGTGCTTGCCGTTACACATTCCGCACAGGTTGCCGCCGCTGCGTGCGCGCAGATCAAGGTGGAGAAGAGTGCCGTGGAGGGTGAGACCGTCGCCGCCATTTATCCCTTAAACGAGGAAGAACGCCTCGCGGAACTTGCCCGCATCTTGGGCGGGGAAACGATCAGCGAAACCTCCCTTGCAAATGCAAGAGAACTGCTTGAACAAAGCAAATAAAGATTGTTTGGAGAATGTTATGCAACTGTATGAAGAACTGCAAAGACGTGGTCTGATCGCACAGGTCACAAACGAGCCCGAGATCCGTGAGATGATCAATGCGGGTAAGGCCACTTTTTACATCGGCTTTGACTGCACGGCAGACAGCCTGACGGCAGGTCACTTTATGGCGCTGACCTTGATGAAGCGCTTGCAGATGGCGGGCAACCGTCCGATCGCGCTCATCGGCGGCGGCACGACGATGATCGGTGATCCCTCGGGCAGAACCGATATGCGTAAAATGCTCACCAAGGAGGACATCGACCACAACGCCGAGTGCTTCCGTCGTCAGATGGAGCGCTTCATCGACTTTTCCGAGGGCCGCGCAAGGATGATCAACAACGCCGATTGGCTTTTGGATTTGAACTACGTCGAGCTGTTGCGTGAGGTCGGAAGCTGCTTCTCGGTCAACAATATGCTGCGTGCCGAGTGCTACAAGCAGCGCATGGAGAAGGGTCTGTCCTTCCTGGAATTCAACTATATGATCATGCAGTCCTACGACTTCTATTATCTCTACAAGACCTACGGCTGCAATATGCAGTTCGGCGGGGACGACCAGTGGTCGAATATGCTCGGCGGCACGGAGCTCATCCGTCGCAAGCTCGGCAAGGATGCCCATGCGATGACCATCACGCTTTTGACCGACTCGCAGGGCAAGAAGATGGGTAAGACCGCAGGCAACGCCGTCTGGCTCGATCCGAAGAAGACCAGCCCCTACGATTTCTATCAGTATTGGCGCAACGTCGCCGATGCAGACGTCTTAAAGTGCATCCGTATGCTCACCTTCCTGCCGATCGAGGAGATCGATGCGATGGACGCTTGGGAGGGAAGTCAGCTCAACCGTGCCAAGGAGATCCTCGCATACGAGCTGACGAAGATGGTGCACGGCGAGGAAGAGGCCGCCCGAGCCGAGTCTGCCGCCAAGGCGCTCTTCGGTCAAGGGACCTCCAGTGCCGATATGCCGACCACGACCTTGACCGATGCCGACTTCACCGACGGCGTCATCGGTGTCATCGATCTGTACGTCAAGACGGGGCTGTGCGCTTCGCGCGGCGAAGCCCGCCGTCTCATTGAGCAGGGCGGCGCGACCGTCAACGACGCGAAGGTCACCGACATTTCCGCCACCTTCTCGACCGATCTCGCACGGGAGGGCATCACCCTCAAAAAGGGCAAGAAGGTCTATCACAAAGTCACGCTGTAAGGAGAAGGAACACGGAAAAGAGTAAGCTCTTTGTTTGAAAGCAGTTGAAAAAACGAAAAAGCACCGCGAAGAGGCGCACTCCGTAAGGAAGTGCGCCTCAGTTATATTCGCCAAAGGCGAGTTGTATTGCTTCGCAGTTATATTTGGGCTTCGCCCAAGTTATATTCGCTTCGCGAGTTTTAGAGGCGAATATAATATCACTGAAACTGTAAGTTTCAATATTACTTTGCCGAAAGGTAAAATATCACTGTGAGACCTATCTCACAATATCACTAATATTTTCATCTTTGAGATAGGTATAATTTCAAAGTATGTAACCCACTATGACACTTTCAACAGATAAGTGTCACGTGCACCTTGTAAGCAACAAAGAGAATATTGACACATCAACACCGACAGGGCGTTTAATGTTGACAATGATAGGGGCAATAAACGAATTTGAGCGTGTAAACCTATTGGAACGCCAAAGGGAAGGTATAGCCATAGCTAAAAGAAACGGCAAATATAAAGGCGGGAAGCGTAAAGAAATAAGCAACTTTGCAGAACATTACGCCCGATATAGGTCAAGGGAAATCACAAAAACCGATCTCGCCAAAGAATTAAATATCAGCCGTCCGACATTAGACAAACCGATAATCAATTATGAAAAAAGCGGGGTATGAACCCCGCTTTGATTTTTACTTAATTTCTGTATCTAAATAATAAATTATTTTATCACAGTCAATTTCTGTCGGTTCTTGTTCATTTGATAAATAAAATTGAATAAAAGGCGTACATTCCTACGCTGATGAATAATCACCGCTTAATAGAGAAAGAGCATACCAAGGGTTTTCAAATTCCGCAGAAATTGTCTGAAAACTTGTGTCATCTATTTTTGCACCAAAACTATTTGTTGCGGAATATTGTACATTCACCAGATAATAATTTGATTTTTTTCCAATATCGTCAATGGCTTTTGCATTACGCAATTCAAAACTTGAAGAACTTTTAAGGCTTTTTTTTATGTATTGACAAGCAACAACGGTTGCTTTTTCTATATTGGATAATTGCATTTTTTCTTGTATGCTTGTAATATTTATTAAATTTTGTTCATTTGCATTTAATAATTTATATTTGTCATATATATTGCTTACATCTGTAAACTTGCTTTCATTAGATATGGTTTTTATTTTGTTTTCTAATGATTTTACAGTCTCAATGTCAACATCTTCATATTTTTTTAGTTTATCATAGTTAGTTATTTTTTTCTTATCTTCTGTAGATAAATTATTATATTCTTCAAATAGGGTATCTATTTCCGATTGTGTTATATTTTCGATTCCCGAAAGATTATCTATTTTATTTATTAGATTATCCA
>JAZRZY010000034.1:0-4396 GCA_045601605.1 Eubacteriales bacterium | reverse complement strand
ACGGACCAACCGGAGAAGGTGTAGCCCTTGAGAGCGGCAGTGTCATCGGAGGTGACGAGTGCGGAACCGACAGCGACTTCCTTGGTGGCCCAGACCTTACCGGTCTTGGAATCCTTGAAGATCACGTTGACGGTCTCAGCTTCGGCAGCATCTTCGAAGACGGCGATGATGTTGGCAACCTTGCCGGCCTTGAAGGTGAGGGTGGCATCGGTGCCGAGGATGGCATCGTTGCCGCCGACCCAGTACTTAAAGCCTTCGCCGTTGGCAGTCAGAACGACTTCGTCGCCGGCAGCAGCAACGAGACCTTCGATCTCAGCAGCTTCGCCGTTGACAGTGGCGGTGACGGAACCGTCGCCGAGCACTTCGACGTTGATGGGATCGTTGACCACGGGGGGCTCAGGAAGTTCGGCAACGCCCTGGATGTAGGCGTTGGACTTGAAGCCGACGAACGCGTCGCGGGTCGCGGTGGTGCGGCCTTCGGCATCGGCAGCGTCAAGAGCGACATAACCGGTGCGATAGACGTGGTCACCGGCGCCGCCGTTCAGAGCGGGATCCTTGTAGGTGAGCCAGGTGCCTACGGTATCGAGGGTGGCGGCAGCGCCGTCATTCAGGGTGATACCGGTAGCCTTGACGTAACCGCCGTTAGAAATGCCGGCAGCGTAAACGGCATGGACGTTACGGGCCCAGAACAGACCGGAGTTGTACTTGTTGTACTCAAAGGAAGCAGTGTTGCAGTTGGCGTTGGTCTTGCCGTTGACGTGGAAGAGGATGGCAAAGCCGCCTTCGGGGATCACGGGACGGGTGGCGGAGGTGTTGCCGCCGAGGTTGATCACTTTGTAGTAATCTTCCACTTCCGTGGGCTCGCAGATATAAGCGCGCCAGGTGGAGGAAGATCCGCCGAGAGCGCCGCCGAAGGACATCACGTCGTAGACGTTGACGCCGGGTTTGGTGATGATGTTAGAGGAGTTGGACCAGGCAGCGTTGGTGCCGTCGTAGTCCGCGTGGGACACGTAGAGACGATCGTAGTTCAAGAGAACGGGGGTCGCCGCCGGGATGACGGTGCCGGTACCGTTGACGGTCGCCGCGGAGCCGCCGGTGGTGGCGTTGATGCCCGCAGTGGACTTGAAGTGGAAGCGGTTGATGAACCAGGTGCCGTTCACACCGGAGTCGGCATGGGCGTTGAGAGCTTCCTGATCTTCGGCATCAATGAGATCGAGACCGTAGTTGATCCAGCCTTCAAAGGCATCCCAGAAGGTGGGGTTGAAGTACTCGTCTGCCATCGGCGCGAAGTCACGATAGTAGTTGTAAGCATTGGTGAAGTTGGCGTTGGAAACTTCAACGGGCTCTTCGTTGAAGAGGAAGTCTTCCGCCGGGGTCAGAGCGTTCGGATAAACGTTGAGCTGATCGAGGTAGAAGTCGGTGCCGGTACCGCCGTTGGCAACAGCCGCCTGAGCATTGTTCAGGTTGATGTTGAGGAAGTTGGTGGTAGCGGTGGCACGGTAGGAGAGAGCGATGCCATCGTGGACGTCGCTGTCATCACCGGCAGCAACCTGCGCCTCGCCGTCGATGAAGAACTGGGTGGTTCCCTGGGCGGCGTCAAAGGTGAGGGTGAAGCGAGCATACTCAGTGGGCATGTCAAAGAAGTAGGTGACTGCCGCAGAGTTGGTGGCCCAAGAATTACGGTTGCCGTAGGGCAGGATCAGCACAGAGTCGGTGCCGAGCTCGTCGTTGTAGTAGGTGGCAAAGACTGCCTGAAGTTCGTTGTTGGCCTTCGAGGTATCTGCCATATACTTTTCAGCGGAGCAGAGGTTGAAGACCAGACCGGCGAAGTACAGGTTCGTGGGGTTGAGCGAGGGAGCGCCGCTGTCGAGCATGATGTCGTTGGTCTCGAGGGTGGGCAGCTCAACGAACTTCGCGTACATATCGAAGGTCATACCAACGGTGTTGTCCACGAACTGGCTGTACGCGTTGGACGTGGTCTGGCCCTTGGCACCGGTGGCGTACCCGGTGTTGGTGCTGCCGGCGTTGGTCAGATGCCAAGCACCCGTTGCATCAGTCAGGCTGATGGTCGCGGTCTTCGTGCCGGGGGTGCAGGTGGTGGAACCAAACAGATCAAAAAAGCTGTTGGAACCGGAGACGGTGAGCTTAGACGTATAGAAAGACTTCGTCTGGAGTTCTGCATACGGAGTGCTATACGCAAAAGCCGGGACGGCGAGGGCCACGACCATAAAGATGCCGAGGATCGCCGCAAGAATGCGTTTGGTAGACATAGTTACCTCCAAAGTAAGATGTGTGGTGTCTTTCCGCAAAAGCGAAAAGGACGGTGATTGGCGCATCTGCCGCGCACGGGCACCGCCTGCCCGTTTGGAAAATGGAAATAGGAAAAACAAGAAACGATCCGGCTTGCCGCAAATACGGCAAACCCAAACCGGCCCTTGTGAGGCGGGGCAATCGACCCCTTTCTTTACGGAAGTAAGTTTACCATATATATACGGAAAATGCAACAGGCAATTTTTTGCCCCCGTGAAAATCCACGCTATTCACAAAAAAATTCAAAAATTTTGTGCAACATTCCAAAACACTTGTTTTTTGTCCCCGCCGCACTCCCATATCTTGTGCTTTTGACACCAAAAAACGTGCAACGGAAAAATTTTTTTCGTGCAGACCTCCTTATTTTGAAAAAAAGACTTGCTTTTTTTGCACGGCGGTGCTATACTACTCTCGGAAATAGGAAGTAAATCACACACAGCGATTTGGCACGTCTCCATTCAGGGGGTCGGGTCAAGTCCAATGTCACATTGAAGGAGTTTTTTACTATGAAGAAGTATGAAGCCCCGGAAGTCCGCGTTGACACCTTCGCCATCGAAGATGTGATGACCGCTTCCACTCACTTCGACATTCCCGAAGAGAATCCCTTTGAATAAGAATTCGTCGAAAAAAGAAACGCACCTTTCGGTGCGTTTCTTTTTTTCCGCCTCTCTTATATAATAAATAAGGAAAAAAGCACGAAGAGCTCTCCCTGCGGCTGAGCGGTCAAAAAACTTTTGTTTTTTGGAAATTTAACCTTGTTTTTCCCGCCGGGTTATTGTACAATACAACTGTACCGAAAAACACATTTTCCAGAGGTGTCTTATGAGTCAAAAACTGCGCTGTGCCATCGTCGGTTGCGGCGGGATCGCCCGCAGCCACGCAAACGGTTACACCGTCTGCGCCGATACCGAAATCGTCGCGCTCTGCGACCTGCTCCCCGACAAAGCGGAAAAATTTGCCGCGGAACACTGCCCCGGTGCCACCCCCGTCATCTACACGGACTACCACGAGATGTTCGCAAAAGAGAAGCTCGACTGCGTCTCCGTGACGGTGTGGAACTCCGAGCATGCCGCCATCACCATCGCCGCACTCAACGCGGGCATCAACGTGCTCTGCGAAAAGTCGATGGCGATGAACGCCGCCGACGCCGAGGAAATGCTTGCCACGGCAAAGAAAGCGGGCAAGCTTCTGCAGATCGGCTTTGTGCGCCGCTACGAAAACACCACCCGTCACATCCAGAACCTCATCTCCGACGGTTTTCTGGGCGACATCTACTACGCCAAGGCGCAGTACCTGCGCCGCAACGGCTGCCCCGGCGGCTGGTTTGCCGACAAGTCCTTCTCCGGCGGCGGCCCACTGATCGACCTCGGCGTGCACGTCATCGACCTTGTGCGTTACCTCGCCGGAGGCCCGAAGCCCGTGAGCGTTTACGGCTACACCTTTGACAACCTCGGTCGCAACCGCGCCGAGCGCAACATTCCCGAGGGCGGATACCGCCGCGACTACGAATTCGGCGACCGTTACAACTTCAAAAACGACACCGAAGACTTCGCCGGCGCACTCATCCGCTTTGACTCCGGCCTCATCCTGCAGGTGGAAGCAAGCTTTAACCTGAACCTCAAGTCTCCCGTCGGTCAGGTGGATCTCTTCGGCACGAAGAGCGCCCTGCAGCTGACCGATCACATTGAGCTTTTCGGTGTGGTCAACGACTACTATATGAATATGACCCCGCAAGAGTTGCCGAAGAACGACTTTAAGACCATGTTTGAAAAAGAGATCGCTCACTTCGCCGACTGCGTGAAGAACGGCACCGACTGCCGCGCTCCCGCAGAGGACGGTGTGATGCTGATGAAGATCCTCGACGCCATCTACGAATCCGCCAAAACCGGACACGAGGTCGTCATCGACTGACAAAAGCAACATACGGGAGGAGCCCACGGCTCTTCCCGTTTTTGTTTTTTCCGTTTTCGTTTTTCTTTTGCTTCTTTTCTTTTCTTTCTTCTTTCGGGAGAAAGAAGAAAGAAACAAAGAAGAAAGCCGAGAGAGAAAGGGCAAAAAGGGAATCTTCGGCACGAAACGAGCCCAA
>JAZRZY010000033.1:0-7286 GCA_045601605.1 Eubacteriales bacterium | reverse complement strand
CCTTCTGCGTGTACGCCGAGAATCTCAGCACCGTCCCAAGTCTTGGAGGGTTCCATAACGCTGCGAATCGCCTCGAAGGCGGCCGTGAGTTCGGCAAGCGAGACGGTCATCGTCGTCGGCAAGAAACTGGTGACACCGTTTTTGAGCACGCCTTCAGCCATGGTTTTCAAGCCTTCGGGCTTAGCATCGGAAGCATCTTCGCCGAGATAGCCATGGATGTGAATATCGACCAGGCCGGGCAGAACATAAGCGCCGTTTGCGTCGATGCATTCGGTGGCTTTTTCTTTTGCTTCGATCGGTTCGAGGGAAAGGATCTTTTCGTCAAAAATCAAGCATTCGTTTTCAACGATACGATCGGGAAGGACAATTTTGCCATTGTAGATGCACTTCATAAGTACTCCTTCGCGAAAACAAAATTTTGTTACTGTAATTATAACAGATGAAGCGACAAAAAACAAGAGGGTAAGCCTATTTTTGCGAAAATGCGTCCCAAAAAAAGAACGGCAGAAAAGAAAACTCGACGATTGCGCGGCGCACATTCATTCGTCGAGTTTTTTCTTATGCATTTAGATATTCAAGGATTTCTTTTGCGGCTTTTTTGCCGGCACCCATCGCAAGGATGACGGTTGCGGCGCCCGTGACGGCATCGCCGCCCGCAAATACACCGCGTTTTGTTGTCTTCGTGGTGTTTTCCTCCGTGATGAGACAACCGCGGCGATCCACCTTGAGTTCGGGTGTGGTTCGCGAAATAAGCGGATTGGGCGTGGTACCGATGGCGACGATTACCGTGTCAACGCTCAACGTAAATTCTCTGTTTTCCACGGGGATCGGTTTACGGCGACCGAGGGCATCGGGTTCTCCGAGCATCATTTCTTGGCATCTTATGCCCTTGACATGGCCTTTTTCGTCTCCGAGAACTTCCAGCGGAGCGGTTAAGAAGCGGAATTCAATCCCTTCTTCTTTTGCATGATGTACTTCTTCCGCGCGCGCAGGCAGTTCTGCTTCACCGCGTCGATAGACGATAAAGACTTCGTCGGCACCGAGGCGCATTGCACATCGCGCGGCATCCATTGCTACGTTTCCGCCGCCGATCACAGCTACGGCTTTGCTCTTCAGAATCGGAGTATCGTATTCCGGTCGATACGCTTTCATTAAATTGCAACGGGTCAAATACTCGTTTGCGGAAAACACGCCGGCAAATTCTTCGCCGGGAACGTTCATAAAAGAGGGGAGACCGGCGCCGGTTCCGAGGTAAACGGCGTCGTAGCCGCTTTCCAAAAGCTCATCGACTGTTTCTGCGCGACCGATGACGGCATTGAGTTCAAAGTGAACACCGATCTTTTTTAAGTTTTCCACTTCATCCGCCACGATGCTCTTTGGGAGTCGGAATTCGGGGATTCCATACACCAAAACGCCGCCTGCGACGTGGAATGCTTCAAAAACGGTGACATCTACTCCGGCTTTGGCGAGATCGCCCGCGCAGGCAAGTCCGGAGGGACCGGCGCCGATGACGGCGACCTTCTTTCCGAGTGTTTCGATGGTTTTGGCGGCGGGAAGTGCGTGTGTTGCGGCCGCGTGCGTGTCTGCGGCAAAGCGTTCGAGCCTTCCGATGGCAACTGCCTCGCCCTTGATGCCGCGCACGCAGGAGCCTTCACACTGATTTTCCTGCGGGCAGACGCGCCCGCAAACTGCGGGGAGGGCATTTGTGGCGTGAATGATCTGATAGGCTTCTTCGAAGTTGCCGGAGGCGATTTTGCTGATGAAATCAGGGATTTGGACGTTGACGGGGCAGGCGGAAACGCAACGGGGGTTTTTGCAGTTGAGGCAACGCGTAGCTTCGTTGATTGCTTCGTCTGCGTTGTACCCGAGACAGACTTCTTCGAAATTTCGACGACGAACGGCGGGATCGAGTTCGGAAATTTTTGTTTTTTCGAGTTGCATGTTTGGCATAAGGTTATTTGTGCAGGCCGATGCGGCAACGGTGTGCCTCTCGGCGGCTGTTCTCCATTTCGAAATAAGTTCTGTTGCGGTGCATCAATTCATCAAAATCCACGAGATGTCCGTCAAAATCGGGGCCGTCCACACAGGCAAATTTGGTTTCGCCGCCGACCTTGACGCGGCAACCGCCGCACATACCCGTTCCATCGATCATGATCGGATTCAGGCTGACGATGGTGGGAATGTTCATCTCCTTGGTGAGTAGGCAGACGAATTTCATCATGATCGGGGGGCCGATGGCGATTACGAGATCATACTGCTCGCTTTGTGCGAGAGATTTCAGCCCGTCGGTCACAAGTCCTTTTTTGCCGTTGGATCCGTCGTCGGTCAAAATGGTGAGCGAACGGCTTACGGCGCGCATTTCTTCCTCTAAGATAATGAGATCTTTGCTGCGGAAACCCGCAATGATGTCAACGGTTTTGCCTTGCTGATATAAGGCTTTTGCCTGCGGCAGTGCGATGGCGCAGCCGAGACCGCCGCCGATCACACAGACGGTATCGGCATCTTTATAGTCGGTTGCAACGCCTAAGGGGCCGACAACATCTAAAATGTGATCGCCTTCGGTCAGCTCGGACAGTTTCATTGTGGATTCGCCGACTGCCTGAAATATGATTTCGATCTCGCCTTTTTTGCGATCGAAATCAGAGACGGTAAAAGGGATGCGTTCTCCAACCTCATCCACGCGCAAAATAATAAATTGGCCGGCCTTTACCTTCGCGGCAACGCGGGGGGCAAGGATTCGAAAGCGAAAGATGCTTTCGGAGAGTGCCTCGGCTTTCAAAATAGGAAACATCGGTGAATGCGTCAGGCGGAGAAGCCTGCCTCCTTTAACAGTTTTTCAGCTTCCGCATCGCGTTCAACGCGAATGACGACGTTTGCTTTGTCGGTTGCCTTGGAAATGAATGCGTAGGCATAATCGACGTCGATGTCGTGATCGGCAAGGATCTTGAGGGCGCTTGCAAGTCCTCCGGGTCGATCTTCGATCTGGAGCGACAAAACATCGGTCACAGAAACGGTAAGTCCTGCGTTTTTGAGGATCTTTTCGGTGTTCTCCGCATCTTCAACAATGACGCGCAAAATGCCGAAAGAGGTGGTATCTGCAATGGAGAGAGCGCGAATGTTGATCTGATTGTCGGCGAGAATTTGAGTGATCTGTGCAAGTCTGCCTTTGGAATTTTCGACGAAAACGGAAATTTGTTTTGCTAACATGACGTTCCTCCTTATATGAGTGTGCGTTTATCAATGACGTGTTTGGCTTTGCCCTCCGTGCGGGGAAGACGGTTGGGCTCGACGAAGGTGATCTCGGCGGCGATGCCCAGCACGGAGACGATCTTCGAACGAAGAAGTTTGCCGATTTCCTCCAGTTGGCGAACCGCACCCGAAGCGAACAGTGCGGGATTGATTTCGATTTGAATCTCAAGCGTGTCGGTATTGTGCTTGCGATCGACGATAATCATATAATGTCCGCTTGTTTCGGGAATACTCATTAAGACGGATTCGATCTGAGAAGGAAATACGTTGACGCCGCGAATGATGAGCATATCGTCGGTTCTTCCGCGCGGCTTCGACATCCGAATAAGGGTGCGGCCGCAGGCGCATTTTTCACGCGTCAGCGTGGCAATGTCGCGCGTGCGATAACGAATCAGGGGGAAAGCCTCTTTTTTCAGTGCGGTGAAAACAAGTTCGCCTTCCTCGCCCTCGGGAAGCACCTCGAGTGTCTCGGGGTCAATGATTTCGGGGTAGAAGTAGTCCTCGTTGACGTGCAGTCCGTCGCTCTCGCCGCAGTTGAAGGAGACACCGGGGCCGCACACTTCGGTCAGACCGTAAATGTCAAAGGCGTGAATGCCGAGGCCTTCTTCGATCTTTTTGCGCATTTCCTCGGTCCAGGGTTCTGCGCCGAAAATGCCTGCCTTCAGACGGAAATCGTCGGTGGTCAGACCTTGCTCTTTCATTGCGTCGATCAAATAAAGAGCGTAGGAAGGCGTGCAGCAGAGGATGGTAGATCCGAAGTCACGGATAATTTGGATCTGTCGCGCGGTATTTCCGGTGGAGACGGGGATCGTGGTGGCACCCAGTCGCTGGGAACCGCCGTGTGCCCCCAAACCGCCCGTAAAGAGGCCGTATCCGTAAGAAACGTGGACAAAATCATCTGCGGTACAGCCGGCAGCTTTCAGCGCGCGAGCAACGCATTCGTCCCACATTTCAATGTCGTTTTGCGTGTAACCGACAACGATCTGCTTGCCCGTTGTTCCGCTGGAGGCGTGGAGGCGGATAACGTCGGTCAGCGGAACGGCAAACATTCCGTAGGGATACGTATCACGCAGATCCTGCTTCATGGTAAAGGGAAGCTTGGAGAGATCGTCGATGGAACGAATGTCGTTCGGAGAAATTCCGGCATCATCCATACGATTTCGATAGATTTCAACGTTTTCGTAAACGTGACGGACGATTTTTCTGAGACGCTCGGATTGAAGCTCTCTCATTTTGTCGAGCGGCATTGTTTCGATTTCGGGCGTGTAGTAATTCATAATTCACATTCCTCGGTTTTGTAAATTAAAGCACGATGGGTTTCGCATTTTTGCCAAGTTCAAAGGCTTTCAAGTTGACGTTCAAAAGCTTTTGGGGAACGCACTCTTTCAGCGCGGCGAGAAGGGTTTCCTCTGAGAAGATGCCGAGCGTGGAAAGATAGCCGACGAGAACAACGTTTAAAGCTTTGCTGTTTCCGGCGTCTTCCGCGAGTCGAAGAGCATCAAAGGCGCGAATGTCGGCGCCGAGGGATTTGATGGTTTGTTCGATTTTTTCGGGGTATTCCATTGCGCCCGCAATGACGGGCATCGGATTGATGGTCTGTGTGTTTGTAACAAGGACGCCGTCTTTCTTTAAATAGGAAAGTGCACGTGCGGCCTCTAAGGGTTCAAACGCGAGCAGGATATCCGCTTCGCCGCGCCCGATGACGGGAGAATAGACTTTTTCGCCGAAGCGCACGTAGGTGACAACGCTCCCGCCGCGTTGACTCATTCCGTGGACCTCGCTGACTTTCACGTCGTATCCTTCGCGAATGGCGGCGGCACCCAAAATACGGCTGGTGAGCAAAGTGCCTTGTCCGCCGACGCCGACAATCATAATATTTCGAATCATACTATGCACCTCACAGTTTCTTGGTCACATCAATTGCGTCAAATTTGCAAAGCTTCTTGCAAAGTTCGCAACCGGTGCAAAGGGTGTTGTCAATTGCGGGCATTTCTCCCTTGCCGAGCGAGATCGCGGGGCAGCCGAGGCGCATGCAAGCACGGCAGTTTTTGCATTTACCGGAATCGATGACGCAGACGTGATCCTTTTTCACCTCTTTCAAAAGAACGCAGGGACGGCGGGTGATGATGACGGAAACGCCGTCGTAAGCAAGTTCTTCCTTGAGGATCTTTTCCAGTTCAACCGTTTCGTTTGGATCAACGATGCGGATGTGTTTCGGATCCACCCCGACGCCTTCGCAAACCTTCTCGGGAAGCAGACCGTGTACGGCTTCGCCTTTGAGTGTGTATCCGGTGCAGGGGTTGTGCTGGTGCCCGGTCATAGCGGTGATAGAGTTGTCGAGGATCATCACAGTGGCACGGCCTTTGTTATAGGTCAGATTCACAAGTCCCGTAATTCCGGAGTGCATAAAGGTGGAGTCGCCGATGACGGCAACGGAGTTTGCCGCATCTTCGGGGCTTGCCTTTGCAAAGCCGTGGATTCCGGAAATGGAGGCACCCATGCAGAGGGTCGTGTCGAGGGCGTTCAGGGGTGCCACGGCGCCGAGCGTATAGCAACCGATGTCGCCGAAAACTTTGAGCTTGAGTTTTTTCAGGGTGTAATAGACGCCTCGGTGCGGGCAACCGGGGCAGAGCACCGGCGGACGCATCGGCAGAGTTTGGTTGAGTTCAAAACATTCTTTCTTTTCACCGAGGAGCTTTTCGCGCAGGAGATCCTGCGAGAATTCATCGCAGAGCGGAAGCAGGTTCTTTCCGTCGCATTCAATGCCCATTGCGCGAACATATCCTTCAAAGAAGTCTTCGAGTTCTTCCGCGACAATTACGCGCTCGACCGAATTGCAAAATTCGAGCACCGCCTTTTTGGGAAAGGGGAAGACCATCCCGAGTTTGAAGATCTTTGCTTCGTCACCGTAGATTTCCTTGACGTAGTTGTAAACGTTTCCGGAGCAAAGAATGCCCAGTTTTCCCTCGCCCTCAATGCGGTTGACGGAAAGCTTGGTGCCGAGTTCAGAAAGCGATGCGAGACGATCCTCCACAACGACGTGACGGCGCTTTGCATTGCCGGGCATCATCACGTGTTTGGCGGGATCTTTGACATATTCTTTCTTTTCCGCTTCAACGCGATCTTTTACTTCAACGAGACTGCGGGCGTGGGCAACACGCGTGGTAAGACGGATCAGTACGGGGGTGTCATATTCTTCGGAAAGCTCAAACGCAGTCTGAATCATTTCAATGCATTCGGCGCTGTTTGCGGGCTCGAGCATCGGAATTTTAGCGGCACGGGCGTAATGGCGCGAATCTTGCTCGTTCTGAGAGGAGTGCATTCCGGGATCATCTGCAACAGCAATGACAAGACCTCCGCCGACGCCGACGGGTCCGGCAACGAACAGGGGATCTGCTGCAACATTCAATCCGACGTGCTTCATGGCACAGAAGGAGCGAACGCCCGCGAGGGAAGCGCCCATTGCGGCCTCCAACGCCACTTTTTCATTCGGAGCCCACTCGGCGTAAATTTCATCGTATTTTGCGGCATATTCGGAGATCTCCGTGCTGGGAGTGCCGGGGTAACTGGAAATGAAGGAGCAGCCCGCCTCAAAAAGGCCGCGGGCAAGTGCTTCGTTTCCGAGCATCAAGGTTTTCATATTGTTTCTCCTAAACTTCAGATGGTTTTCTTGCCGCGCAAATCAACGATTCGTTTGGCTTTCCCGGCGGTGCGTTCGATGGAACGCGGGCCGATCAGTGTTACTTTTGCATCAATTCCGAGCACGACGCGCAGTTGGTGGCGCACGGAGTTCGTGAGGTTTTCCAGTTCGCTGAAGCGTTCCAGAAGAGTTGCATCGACCACCTCGACACGAACTTCCAGATTGTCCATATAGTTTTTGCTTGTCAAGACGATCTGGTAGTTCGGGGAAATTTGAGGCATAGCCAGCAGAACGGACTCGATCTGTGAGGGAAATACGTTGACGCCTTTGATCTTCAGCATATTGTCGGCGCGGTCACACACCTTATCCATCCGCACCATCGTGCGCCCGCATTCAC
>JAZRZY010000032.1:0-1845 GCA_045601605.1 Eubacteriales bacterium | reverse complement strand
CAGGTGTTGGTGGCGGCAAGCTTGGCAATCACGCCGATGTCGCCCTGCGGCAGAGCACCCACTTCCGTTTGCTTTTTGCCCTTGATCTCGTAGATGTGGGCGAATTTTTCCACCTGGCCGTTCTTGGCGTTCTTGAGCTGGTCGTCACGCTTGAGCGTGCCCGTCATAACTTTGAAGTAGTTCATCTTGCCCACGAACGGGTCGGCGATGGTCTTGAAGACGAAGAGGGAGGTGTCGCCGCCCTCGGTGATGGCGATCGGCTTGCCCTCGGCGTCCTTGGCGGGTGCCTTGGAGAGCGGGGAGGGGAAGCAATGGCAGATCTCGTTGAGCAAGAAGTCAATGCCCTCAAGCTCGGTGGCACTGCCGCAGTACACGGGGATCAGAGAACCGGAGGTGATGCCGTCGTGCACGCCGTCGAAGATCTCCTGCTGGGTGAATTCTTCGCCGCCGAAGTACTTGTCCATACGCTCTTCGCTCGTTTCGGCAACGGCTTCAAGGAGCATTTCGCGCGCCTTTTCGACAAACGCGGCCTTCTCTGCGGGGATCTCAAACTCAACGCGGTTGCCCTTCTCGTAGCGGAAGGCCTTCTGCTGGAGCAGATCGATGTAACCGACGGTCTTGTGATTTTCAAAGATGGGGTACAGGGCGGGACAGACGGACTTGCCGAAGGTGTCGCGCAATTCATCGACGATGCCGTCGAAGTTGACGTGATCCTCGTCCATGCGGTTTAAGAAGAACGCGCGGCTGTTGGCGAACTCGCCCGCACGGTCGAAAGCGATCTCCGCGCCGGCCTCCACACCGGCCTTGGCATCGATGACGATGAGGGCGGTGTCGGTGACGGACAGAGCCTGAGTGACCTCGCCGGCGAAGTCAAGGTAGCCGGGCGTGTCGATGAAGTTGATCTTCTTTTCGCCCATCTTGATGGGGGCGAGAGAGGCGGAAATGGAAAAACCGCGCTTTACTTCCTCGGGATCATAGTCGGAAACGGTGGTGCCGTCGGCGGTTTTGCCGAGACGGTCGGTTCCCTTCGTGAGGTAGAGAGCAGCCTCGAGAAGAGAGGTTTTGCCGCTTCCGCCGTGACCGAGCAGAGCAACGTTGCGGATGTCTTTTGTTTTGACCATAATGGGTGTCTCCGTTTCTCGGCTTAATTGCCGTAAGATGTGCGTTTGCAGTCAAAAACGACTGTAGAATGCAATAACACCCATATTATATATGATTTGGCAAAAAGACACAAGAAAAATATTTGTAAAAAGTGCCGTTGAAACTACCAAAATTATCGTGTAAAATTTGTGTAAATCACCAAAAAGACTTTTCCGCACGGACCTTTTCGGCGGTGGGTGGTGTTTTCGGAGAGGAAAAAAGGGCGTTTTTTGTTATACTTCGCCCGATCGTTTGCGAAAGGGTGTGCAGATCTTGCCGGCGGAAAAGAAGATGAAGAAACTGCAAAAGCGCCTCCTCTCCTCGCTTGTCGAGGCGGCGGCCTGCCGTCCTCTTCTGACGGTTTCCGTCTGCTTCTGTTTGCTTCACGCCCTTTTGTTTTCCTGTTCGAAGCCCCTTTGCCTTGCGCTTTCGGCGGGGCTTTTCGTCTTTTTCGGTCTGTCCTTTCTCTTTGCCCGTGCCAAGGGCGTGGAGACGTTTCGCCTTTTCGCGGGGCTTCTCGCGCTCGGGGCTCTTTTGTGCTTGTTCGGGAACGCCGTTTCCGCAGGGCGCGTCCTGCTGTGGCCCGTTGAGCCCTCCGTTACCGGCTACCAGATCGTCTTTGCGTACAAGCAGGTTTGGGTCGGCTTCGCCAACACTATTTTCTATACGGTTGTCGGTACCATCCTCAACCTGGTCGTCACCACC
>JAZRZY010000031.1:0-8413 GCA_045601605.1 Eubacteriales bacterium | reverse complement strand
TCAAGCACCTTGCCGTCCCCTCCCGTGCGGCGGGAAAGGCACGCCTCGCGCCCCTCGGTCTCCAAATTCACACGCCTTCCCCCCTTTTCTTCTCAAAAACACTATATTCAGCGTTTGACTTTTTTTCATTCTACAACATCTTGTAGCAAACACAGTATAGCACAGCGGCAATTTCTTTGAAAAGAGGTCTCTTTTTGTCGTTTTTTCGTCTCTTTCGGCACAAGAGACAGAAGGGGCGCTCTCCCACCGCTCGGGAGGGGCCGTGCGTCACACGGCGCGAAAAGTGCCGAATTTTTGCGCGTGACCGAAATAATTATTCCGTTTCTGTATCGCAAAAAAACCGAGGCGCCCTCGACATTTTCAAAATTCGGTGTTATAATAAAGGACAGAAGGCGCGCGCGATCACCCGGGACACCGCTCGGGCGGCGCGCCGCATACGGAAAAACTTCTTTTTTATTCATTCGGACACAGGAACGAAGCATGAAAAAAACACCCCCCGCCGCACCCGCACCCGTTCTGCGCAAAGAGACCGATCCCGCTTTCGGTCTGACGGACGCAGAGGTCGCCCGGCGCGTGCAGGCGGGTCTTTGCAACACCGAGGTAAAGCCCGAGGAGAAGACCGTTTTACAGATCATTCTCTCCAACGTCTTTACGTATTTCAACCTGCTCTTTTTTTTCTTGGCGCTCTGCCTCGTCTTCACGGGCTCGGGTGTGCAGAACCTGCTCTTCTTGGGCGTGGTCTTCTGCAACACCGCCATCGGCACCGTGCAGGAATTGCGCGCCAAGCGGATGCTGGATCGTCTGAAGGTGGGCTACTCCCCCCGCGCGCACGTCATTCGCGGCGGAAAGGAACGGGAGATTCCCGCCGAAGAACTGGTCGCAGACGACATCGTGCGCTTCGTTGCCGGCAATCAACTGCCCGCAGATGCCGTGGTCGTCGCGGGAAATGCGCTGGCAAACGAATCCCTCGTCACGGGCGAGGCAGACGAGATCGCCAAGGGCGTGGGCGACACGCTCCTTTCCGGCTCTTACCTGCTCGCGGGCGAGGTGCTTGCCCGTCTGACGCACGTGGGACGCGAAAGCTTCGTCTCCCGCCTGACGCTGGAGGCAAAACGGCACAAAAAGGTGCGCCAGCACGGTATGATGCGCTCCCTCTCCGTTTTGGTGCGTATCATCGGCTTCTTCGTTTTGCCCTTGGGCGCCGTTTTGTTCTGGCAACAGTACGGATCGCGCGGCGTGGAGCTTCAGCTTGCGATGGAGTCCAGCGTCTCCGCCATCATCGGTATGATCCCCGAAGGGCTGTATCTGCTTGCCTCCGCCGCACTCGCTCTGGCGGTCATTCGGCTCGGGCGGCGCGGCATCCTCTCGCACAACTTGGGTTGCGTGGAAACGCTGGCGCGCGTGGACGTGCTCTGTCTGGATAAAACGGGCACCATCACCGAGGACTCGATGGAGCTTTTCGAGGTCTTGCGCGTGGCGGGCTGTCCCTATTCCGAGGAAGCGCTCCGTGAAAAGCTCGCGCTCTTTGCCGCAGCCTCCGGCGCGGACAACGTCACCGCCGCCGCTTTGAAAGACGCTTTCCCAAGAAAGGGCGCCTGCACCAAAACGACAGAGATCCCCTTCTCCTCCGGCCGCAAATTTTCCGCGCTGACGCTGGAGGACGCGGGCACCTTCGCGCTCGGCGCGCCCGAGGTCTTGCTGAAAAGCCGCTTCGACGAACGGGAGATCGCCCCGTATCTTGAGCGCGGCATGCGCGTGCTCATCTTCTGCGCCGCCGAAGGCATCGAAGAGGGCGCTCTCGTCGGTCGCATCCTGCCGCTGGCGTTCGTGGTGCTGGAAAACCGCGTGCGCGAGGAGGCGCGGGAGACCTTCCGTTATTTCGCCGAGCAGGGCGTTTGCATCAAGGTCATCTCGGGCGACCATCCGGCCGCCGTCTCCGCCGTTTGCCTGCGCGCGGGCATCCGCGGCGCCGAGGATTACGTCGATGCCTCCACGCTCGTCACCCAAGAGGCTCTTTTTGAGGCCGCAGAGCGTTACACCGTCTTCGGACGCGTCACCCCGCAACAGAAAAAAGACCTGATCCGCGCCCTGAAAGAGGCGGGACACACCGTTGCCATGACGGGCGACGGGGTCAACGACGTGCTTGCCTTAAAGGAGGCAGACTGCTCCGTGGCAATGGCCTCCGGAAGTGAGGTTGCCGCAAACGTCAGTCAGATCGTGCTTTTGAACAACGATTTCGCAGCGATGCCGCACGTCGTCGCCGAAGGCAGACAGGTCATCAACAACATTCAGCGAAGCGCGGCACTGTATCTGGTGAAAAACATTTTCTCCTTCTGCACCGCCATCTTCCTGCTCTTCTTGCCGCTGACCTATCCCATCCAGCCCGTTCAGCTCTCGCTCGTCTCGGCGCTGACCATCGGGATCCCCTCGTTCTTCTTGGCGCTGGAACCGAATCGGGAGCGTGTGTCGGGCTCTTTTTTGAGAAACATCATCTCCCGCGCCCTGCCTGCGGGCTTGACGGATTTTCTTCTGGCGCTCGGCGTGATGCTTTTCTCCCTCGCCTTCTCGGAGATGTCCGCCTCCGTGGCGGCAACGGTCTTGACCTTGCTTCTGTGCCTCGTCGGCTTCCTGATGCTCTTCCACCTTTCGCGCCCCTTCAACCGCTTCCGCACACTTCTCTTCTGCCTGCTCGTGGCGGCCTTCTTCGTGCTGACGATCTTCTTCCCCGAGGTCTTCCTCTTCGCGGCGCCCGGTCTTTCCGGCTGGCTGTTGCTCTCGGTCTTCGTCGTACTTGCCTTCGTCTTTTTCTTCCTCTTGGTGCGCTCGCAGTCCTTTTTCTCAGACCTCACCGCAAAAGCCACCGAGCAGATTCAGAAAAAACGGCTCGACCGACTCTTCTCCAAAAAGAAAAAATAAACGCACCCGCCTCAGAAGATCCTTCACAACCCAAAAAAGAGCAGACATACAGGACTTTCGTCTTGCGTGTCTGCTCTTTTCTCATTTTAAGCGTTTGGGCTTTTTTCTCTTGCCCCGAGCTGTTCCTTCCTCGCCGAGGTCGTTCCCCGTCGGCGGGATTTTTCTATTCGGCAACGGTCAGGCGAATGAGAAATTCCGTGTCGTCGTCCTTGGCGGCGACGTTTCGGTGCTCCTCGCCGCAGCTTTCACAGCGATACAGAATCACAAAGCCGCGCTTTGCATCGGGCAGGCTCTGCGTGGGGCGCAAAAGCCCGCCGCAGGTGTTGGCGCGATCCCCCGGAAGCACGTCCACGTGCTTGGAGTACAGGCAGTGGGGACAATGGTCGCGCGAGGTGTAGCCGAGAGGAAGCACCTCTCTGCCGCAATGCTCACAGACAAAGCCCGCGTCGTTTTTGGAAAATCGTTTCTGTTGCATTCAGTCCTCCAAGAAGCAAAGCAAAAGCTCGGGCACCTTTGCCGTGGCAAGCGTACAAGCGGCAAAGATGCCGAGCGAGGCAAAGAGCTCGCCGAGATCGGTATAGACCAAGTCGCCAAGCGTTCCGCCGAGAAGCTCGGAGAGCCCCCGCCCCGAATATTTGGCGCTTGCCTCGTGCATGGTCCAAAGGCGGGCAAATTCCCCCGCCCGCTTTTCCTGCGGCAGGGAGAAAAGCACTTTTTGTTCTTCTTCGGAAAAGACGCGTGCGGCAATCTTTTCCTGCCGCGCGGAAAATCCCGCGTCCGTCTGTACATCCAAGCCCACTTCCGCATCCGAGACAGCCATCAAAAAGATGTTTTCGCTGTGCGTCACGTTGAAAAAAGCGCCCTTGGGATGCACAAAGCGGGGCTTTTCCGTGGGGGCAACGTCTGCAAAGACAAAGCCTCCCTCCCCGAAAGAAAGACCCGCCGCCCTGTCCCGCAGACGGCGGGACAGGGGGCGGTCGATTGCTTTTTCTCCGAGATAGAGATACAGCGAGACTTTACTCATCTTCGTCGGATTCTTCCTCTTCTTCGTCGAGGTCCTCGTCCGCTTCGTCTTCCTCCGCCTCATCCTCGGCGGTCTCAACTTCCTCGGCAACGTCGGCCTCGTTTTCCAATGCCTGTTCTTCCTCGGCGCTCATTTCGGGCGTCTCCTCCAATTCTGCATCCTCCTTCTCCAGACGCACGAAGCCCGAAAGCTTGGCTTCGGAGGCGAGGCGCATCACGATGACGCCGCTCGTGGCGCGACCCGTGACGGAGATCTGGCTGACGGCCGTACGGATCAGCGTGCCGCCGTCGGTGATGAGCAGGATGTCGTCATCGGCACAGACGGCCGCGATGCCGGCAAGCTTGCCGTTCTTTTCGGTGAGCTTGTGGCAGATGACGCCCTTGCCGCCGCGTCCGCGCAACGGGAACAGGGCGGGATCGGTGCACTTGCCGAAGCCGCGGGAGGTGATGGTCAGGATCGTGCGGTCATAGCTTCCGTTTTCATCCGGTTTGACGACGGCGCTTCCGACGAGGACCTCGCCCTCCGCAAGGCGCATACCGCGCACGCCGCGGGAAACACGGCCCATGAGACGCACGCGTCCTTCGGCAAACTTGGTACCGACGCCGTTGGAGGCGGCAAGCAGGATCTCACACTCACCGTCGGTCTTGTGCACGCCGAGAAGCTCGTCTCCCTCGTCGAGCTTGATGGCACGGATGCCGCTCTTGCGTACGTGCTTGAAGAGAGAGAGCGCGGTGCGCTTGATGATGCCGCGCTTGGTGACCATCGTCAGGTATTCACCCGTAGCAAAGCTGCCCACGGAGATGAATGCGGTGACGGTCTCGCCCTCCTCCAGATCGAGGATGTTGACGATGTTGGTGCCCTTGGCGGTGCGGCTTGCCTCGGGGATCTCGTAGCACTTCTTGACGAAGAGCTTGCCGCGCGAGGTAAACATAAACAGGTAGTTGTGGCTGTGGGAGACGAAGATGTCCTTGACGAAATCCTCTTCCTTCGTGCCCATTGCGGTGATGCCCTTGCCGCCGCGGTTCTGCGCCTGATAGGTGTCGGCAGCGATGCGCTTGATGTAGCCGGTGTTGGTGATGGTGATGACGCACTTGTGACGCTCGATGAGGTCTTCGAGGACGATCTCCTCCTCTGCCTCCTCGATGGCGGTGCGGCGCTCATCGCCGAATTTGTCCTTGATGGCGATGAGGTCGTCCTTGATGATGCCCAGCACGAGGTTGCGGTCGGAGAGGATGCCCTCCAACTTTTGACAAAGCGCGATCTTCTCTTCCATCTCGGCGAGGATCTTCTCGATCTCCAGACCTGCCAGACGGCCGAGCGGCAATTCCACGATGGCCTGTGCCTGGATCTCGGTGAAATCAAGCTCTTTGACCAGACGCTCTCTCGCCTCGGGGATGGTGCGGCTTGCACGGATGAGCGCGATGACGGCGTCGATGGCGTCGATCGCCTTCTTGTAGCCTTCCAGAATGTGCAGTCTGGCGCGCGCCTTCTCCAGCTCGAACTTCGTGCGGCGGGTAATGACCTCTTCCTGATGCTTGACGTAGTAGAAGAGGATCTGCTTTAAGTTGAGCGTCTTCGGCTCGCCGTCCACGAGGGCGAGCATATTGACGGCGAAGGTGTCCTGCAGCTGAGAATACTTGAAGAGCAGGTTCAAGACGATCTGCGGATTGGCGTCGCGCTTGAGATCGACGACGATACGCATCCCGTCGCGTCCCGTCTCGTCGCGCAGGTCGGAAATGCCCTCGATGCGCTTCTCGTTGATGAGATCCGCGATGGATTCGATCAGCGTGCGCTTGTTGACCTGATACGGGATCTCCGTGAAGACGATGGAGGTCTTTCCCTTCTTTTCCTCAAAGTGGTGCTTGGCGCGCACGAAGACACGTCCGCGCCCCGTCAGATACGCCTGATGAATGCCGTTGACACCGTAGATGGTGGCGGCGGTCGGAAAATCGGGGCCCTTGATATACTGCATCAGTTCGGGAACGGTGCAGTCGGGGTGATCCATATAATAGATGGTGCCGTCCACCACCTCGCCGAGGTTGTGCGGCGGAATGTTCGTCGCCATACCGACGGCAATGCCCACGCTGCCGTTGACGAGCAGGTTCGGGAAGCGGCTCGGAAGCACGGTCGGCTCGGTCGTCTGATTGTCGAAGTTCGGAACGAACTCAACGACGTCCTTTTCGATGTCGGAGAGCATCAGATCCGCCATACGCGCCATACGCGCCTCGGTGTAACGGTAGGCGGCGGCGCCGTCGCCATCGACGTTGCCGAAGTTGCCGTGGCCTTCGATCAGGGGATAGCGCAGGGAGAAGGGCTGTGCCATACGGACCATCGTGTCGTACACGGCTGCGTCGCCGTGCGGATGGTAATGACCGAGCACGTTACCGACGGTGGTCGCCGACTTGCGGAAAGGCTTGTCGTGCGTGAGTCCGTCGTCGTGCATAGCGTAGAGAATGCGGCGATGGACCGGCTTTAAGCCGTCGCGCACGTCGGGCAAGGCACGTCCGACGATGACACTCATCGAATAATCGATGTAGTTTCGCTTCATCTCTGCAGCGATCTCTATTGTTTCAATTTTCTGATTTTGCAGAATTTCGTCCATATTCTTTACTCTTTCTCGGAATGGATTGTGGATAACTTAAAACTATAAATGGCTTACTGTCGGGCTTTTTTCGCCTTATCAACACTTGTCAACAAGGTTTTCAACAAAAACGCGGAGAACTTAGAAGTCGAGGTTCGTAACGTACTTCGCGTTCTTTTCGATGAACTCGCGGCGCGGCTCCACCTTGTCGCCCATCAAAATCGAGAAGATCTCGTCGGCATACGCCGCATCCTCGATGGTAACCTTTTTCAAGGTACGCACGGCGGGATCCATCGTGGTCTCCCAAAGCTGTTCCTTGTCCATTTCACCAAGACCTTTGTAGCGTTCGGCACGCACGCCGACGCCGCCGAGCTCGGCGATCTTTTCATCGCGCTCCTCATCGGAGAAGGCGTAGCGCTGCTGCTTTCCGCGATAGACCTTGTAAAGCGGCGGCGTGGCACAATAGATGTGACCCTGCTCCACAAGCTCCCGCATATGACGGAAGAAGAAGGTGAGCAGAAGCGTTTGGATGTGTGCGCCGTCCACGTCGGCATCGGCCATCAGGATGATCTTGCCGTAGCGCAGTTTTTCAATGTCAAATTCATCTCCGATGCCGCATCCGAGTGCCTGAATGATCGGGATGATCTGTACGGAGGAGTAGATCCGATCCAGACGCGCTTTTTCCACGTTTAAGATCTTACCGCGGAGCGGCAGGATCGCCTGGAATTTGGAGTCGCGGGCGTCCGTTGCGGTACCGCCTGCGGAGTCACCCTCGACGAGGAAGAGTTCGGTGAACTCTCGGTCGCGGTTCTGGCAGTCGCGCAGTTTGCCCGGCAGACCGCCGCTCTCCAGCACGCTCTTGCGGCGGGTGGCTTCACGCGCTTTTTTGGCCGCTTCGCGTGCGCGCTGTGCGCCGACGGCCTTTTCCATCAGCACCTTGGCGACGGCGGGATTCTCCTCGAAGAACTCGCCGAGCTTTTCCACGACGAGCGCATCCACGAAGGTGCGAACCTCGCTGTTTCCGAGCTTCGTCTTCGTCTGGCCTTCAAATTCCGCCTCGGTCAGTCGCACGGAGACGACCACGGTGAGTCCCTCGCGCACATCCTCGCCCGAGAAGTTCTTGTCGGCATCCTTGAGGTAGCCGTAGCGGCGGGCATAGTCGTTATAGACCTTGGACAGACCCGTCTTGAAGCCCGTCTCGTGCGTGCCGCCCTCGGGGGTGTGGATGTTGTTCGCGTAGGTCATGAGCATTTCGGAATAGCTGTCCGTGTACTGCATGGCGATCTCCGCCAGACACACCTCGCTCTCACGGGTGAAATAGATCGGCTCCTCGTTTAAAACGGTCGCGTGCTTCTTCTGATTCAAATGATCGACGAAGCTCTTGATGCCGCCCTCGTAGCAGAACTTGTTGTACGCCTGCTCCTCTTCGCGCACGACCTTCTCGGTCGAGGCGTCGGAGTCCTCATCCGCCACGGCGACGATCTCACCGGAATGGGAGAGAGATTCAAAATCGCGCTGATCCTCCAGCACGATGGTCAAGCCCGCGTTTAAGAACGCCTGCTCGCGCAGACGGTTGCAGACGGTGGTGTAGTCGTACTCCAGTTCGGAGAAGATCTCGGGATCGGGCTTAAAGCGCACGTAAAGACCGCTGCGCGTCGTGTTGCCGATGCAGGCAAGAGGACGCACGACCGCACCGCGCTCAAAGCGCTCGGTGTATGCCTTTCCGTCGTGGCAGTTTTCGATCTCCATCCATTCGGAAAGCGCGTTGACGACCGATGCGCCGACGCCGTGCAGACCGCCGGAGATCTTATAACCCCCGCCGCCGAATTTACCGCCCGCGTGCAGGACGGTGAAGACGACCTCGGTCGTGGGGATGCCCGCCTTCGGGTGGA
>JAZRZY010000030.1:0-6234 GCA_045601605.1 Eubacteriales bacterium | reverse complement strand
CATACGGGGATCGTCCCAGCCGTCCACGCTTCCGGAAAACACAAGTTGGCGCAAATAGCGCTTGCTCATCACCGTGTGGGTGACGTTCAGGCGTGCAAACTCGTACTGATGCGGTTTCTTTTCAAATCCGACGTGATCCACGACCCAGTCGTACAGCGGGCGGTGGTTTTCAAATTCCAAGGAGCAAAGAGAGTGCGTGATCCCCTCAAGCGCATCCTGAATCGGGTGGGCGAAATCATACATCGGGTAGATGCACCACGCATCCCCCTGACGGTGATGGTGTGCATGCTTGATGCGATAGATGGCCGGATCGCGCATATTGAGGTTGGGCGAGGCCATATCGATCTTGGCGCGCAGAGTGCAGGCGCCGTCTGCAAACTCGCCGTTTTTCATTTTTTCGAAGAGGGCAAGATTTTCCTCAACGGAGCGATTACGGTAAGGACTGTTGACACCGGGCTCCGTGAGCGTGCCGCGCGTCTCGCGCATTTCTTCGGCGGAAAGATCGCAGACGTATGCATCCCCCTGACGGATCAGCCGAAGCGCAAATTCATAGCATTTTTCAAAATAGTCCGATCCGTAAAAAATGCCGCCCGTGGGCTCGGCGCCGAGCCATTTGAGGTCTTCGTAAATGCTCTCAACGTACTCGTTGTCCTCTTTTTCGGGATTGGTATCGTCATAACGGAGGTTAAATTTGCCGCCGTACTTCTGCGCGGTATAGGCGTTGATGAAGATCGCCTTCGCACTTCCGATGTGCAGATAGCCGTTGGGCTCCGGCGGAAAGCGCGTGTGGATCGCATCCACTCTTCCCTCGCGCAGATCCTCATCGATGATGTCGTGAATGAAAAAACTGGTTTCTTCCGTCATGGAATTCTCCTTACACATTTAAAATAAATCTTGATTCAGACGCGCTTCGACGCGAGAGGCGCCGAGCACTTGCATTACGTCATAAAGATCGGGCGAATTGCGACGACCGGTGAGAGCCAGGCGCAAAACGGCGGAAATATCCCCAACGTGCCCGCGAAAAACCTCGGGATTTTGCTTATAATCCTTGGGCTTTTTGGCGTAGCCGAGTTCTTCGCCCAAAGTGCGAATCCGATCAAACCAAGTATCTCGGTCATCCTCGGCACGGTAGATCTCACGGTAACGGCGCAGGATCTCTGCGGCATCCGCACGCACGTTCTCACTTTCGGGAAGTTCGTCTTCCAAATGATACAGATCATCGTAAAAAAACGCAAATGCCTGCGGCATTTCGGAAAGACGGGCAAAATCCTTGCGCGGTTTTTCGCCGCCGCGTCCGATGGCAAGATAGGCACGGGCATATGCGGGATCCGCCTTGAGTCGCGCGGCAAAGGACACGTCGTACGCCTCGGCCCAGGCAAGAAGGTCTGCGTAAATCTCGTCGGCGCTCTTGGTTGCGAGAAGGTTCTTGGAGATGTCGTCCAGCTTTCCGAGATCGAAGAGCGCGCCGGAGGCACTCATCTTTTTGATCGTAAAGGAAAACTCGGTCATGTCGCTGTGCGGGTTGGCGCGGCGCCACTCCTCAAAATTGGAGTTAAGCACGCTCATAACATATTCGCGCACTCCCTCGACCGGGTAGCCCGCCTCCTGATAGAAGGACAAGGCTGCCTCCGGATCGTGACGTTTGGATAGCTTCCGCTTGCCGCCGTCCTCGGTGCGCTTCATCAAATGCGAGATATGCACGTATTTCGGACGGCGAAAACCGAGAAGATCAAAGAGTTGCAGATGCAGAGGCAGGGTGGAGAGCCACTCTTCCCCGCGCACCACATGGGTAACGCGCATCAGATGGTCGTCCACGGCGTGTGCAAAATGATACGTGGGGATTCCGTCGGACTTGAGCAAGACCGCGTCCATAAAGTTTTCATCCAGCTCCAAATCGCCCTTGATGGTATCCGTAAAGCGGATCCTCCCCCCCATTTTCCCGGGAGAACGCAGGCGCAAGGTGTACGGCTTACCTGCGGCAAGTTTTTCTTCGATTTGTTCCAGACTCAAGTTACGGCAAGGGGCATAATCGCCCCAATAGCCCGGGATGAGTTTTGCGGCTTCCTGTGCGCTGTGGGCAGCTTCCAGATCCTCGTGCGTACAGAAGCAGGGATACGCAAGCCCTTGCTGCACCAGATATTTCGCAAAAATATGATAGATCGGAGCACGCAAAGACTGGTAGTACGGGCCGTAGTTGCCGAAGCCCTCTTCGCTTGCCAATGCACCCTCGTCAAACTCCAGACCGTAATGAGCAAAGGCGGAAAGGATCAGTTCAACGGCGCCCTCCACCTTTCGTTTCTCATCGGTGTCCTCGATGCGGAGCATAAACACACCGCCGCTCTGGTGAGCAAGGCGCTCGGAAACCAGCGCGGGAAAAAGATTCCCGAAGTGCACAAAACCCGTGGGGCTCGGGGCAATTCGAGTTACCTTTGCACCTTCGGGGAGGTCGCGCACGGGAAAGCGTGCCTCCGCATCCTGCGGAGTCTCGGTAACGTGGGAAAACAGAAGGTCTGCGAGTGTTTGGTAATCCATAAGTGCTCCAAAGAAATTTTTTCCTATTTTAACACAGAAAATCCGCTTTTTCAAGAGAAGTATTCCGAAAAAGAACCCATTTTGAAACAAGGTGGAAAGCAAGGCGGATTTTTTTTGCATTTTTGCCTTTTTTCACGCCGAAAATGCTTGCCAAAAAAATGAATATATGTTATATTAAATTGATTTTGTTTTTTACATATTTTTTGTATCTGCAATCGCAAAACAAAAAAATATGATGACTTTACGGAGGTATCACATGTCCGAACAGACCACTGCCTACGGTGCTCGTCTGAGCGCCGACCTCGCCGCATCGGAACAGGCCCGTCGCGCCCTTTTGGAAAAGAGCGGTCGTCTCACCTCTCGTGCGAGATTTGAACTGCTTTTTGATGAAGGCTCCTATACGGAGATCGCCGCCCTCGTGGGTGGAGAGGCCGAGGGCGATGCCGATCGTCTTCTCTGCGCTTACGGCGCGGTAAGCGGCGAATGCGTGTATGCCTTCTCCCAGGAGATCACCGAGGGAGACGCCGCATTCACGACCGCAGGAGCCAAGAAGCTCTGCGCACTTTACGACCTTGCCGAAAAGCGCCCCGCTCCCATCGTCGGCTTTTTCGACGCCGCGGGTGCCGCTCTCACGGAAGGGCTGCCGATGATGGCCGCTCTCTCCGAGGTGATCGCACGCCGTGCCGAATATTCCGGAACCGCTCCGCAGATCGCTCTGATCGCAGGCCCCTGCGGTGCTTCGCTCGCCGGCTTTGCCGCAGGCTTTGATTTGATCTTTATGGAGCAGAAGAACGGCGAACTGTTCCTCACCGCTCCTTCCGTCGTCAAGGAAGACACCGGAGTTTCCGATCACGCCCATGCCGCAGCCGCCGCAAAGGCAGGTCAGGTAAACCTGATCGCCGACGGCGAGGAGGCACTGATCGCCGCCGCGAAGGACGCCCTGAGCTACCTTCCCGAAAACGACGAAGAAAGCGCTCCCCTCTTTGACACCGCCGACGATGCCGAACGTACCACCGTCGCCTTTGACAAGATCCCCGATGCCTCCGAAGCCGTGGAAGATCTCTTTGACGCCGCAAGCATCTTTGAACTCTCCGCCGCGTTTGCCGCAGGTGTCAAATGCGGCTTTGCGACGCTTGCCGGCGTTCCCTGTGCTTTCGTCGCGACGACCGGCGATCTTCTCGGCCGAGACGAGCTTGTCAAGACCATTCGCTTCGTCAAGCTCTGCGACCGCTTTGAATTGCCGCTGATCACGTTCGTCAATACCAAGGGCTTCTCTACCGCCGACGAAGCCGATGCAGGCATTGCCGATCTTGCCGCACGCCTCTCCGAGACCTACGCCGACTGCGATATCCCGATGATCACCCTCATCGTCGGATGTGCTTACGGCCCCGTCATCTCTTTGTTCGCCGGCAAGGCATTCGGTGCCGATTTCGTCTATGCGACACCCTCCGCCTCCATCTCCCTGCTCGCCCCCGACAGCGCCGTTGCATTCTCCGAATCCGACAAGCTCAAGGGCAGCAAAGATCCCATTGCAGGCCGTGCCGCCCTCATCGAAAGTTATCTGACCGAAAAGACTTCCCCCGTCTTTGCCGCTCGCGCAGGACTGGTGGATGACATCCTCGCACCGAACGAAGTGCGCGCCCGTCTCGCCTTTGCCGTCAATATGCTGACCGAAGCGTAAGGAGGCATTATGACCACACAAGATTACCTGAACATTCTGGAAGGCGGACAGACTCCCTCGACCGACTCCATCATTTCTTACGGTCTGTCAAATGCGCTGACAGTGATGCTCGTCGTCTTTGCGGTTCTCGGCATTCTGTATCTCATCCTTACGATCTCCGGTGCGCTCTTCGCCAAACTCAACCGGAAAGAAAAAAGCGAAAAGAAGCAAAAGAAACAGAAGATCGAAAAACCGATCAAAATGAAGAAGACGGAAACAAACACCGTCTCCGACGAGATCCTTGCCGTTTTGGGTGCCGCCGCTCAGGCCGCACAAAACGACGGTGAACTCATTGCCGTTCTCACTGCGGCTGTGCACGCCGCGCGCGCCGAAAACGGAGAGACCGGATCCTTCCGCGTCGTCTCCTTCCGCCGCAGATAAACCCAATTACCAATCTCAACAAACAACATCAATCATATAAAGGAGTTAAAGTCATGAAACAGTATAGAATCACCGTCAACGGAACCACCTACGACGTCGTTGTGGAAGAAGCAGGTGCCGTCTCCTACGCCGCGCCCGTCGCTCCCGTCGCCGCACCCGCGCCGGCTCCCGCTCCTGTCGCCGCGCCCGCCCCTGCTGCCGCTCCGGCTCCCGCCCCTGCTGCCGCTCCCGCCTCCCCCACCGCTTCCGGTGAACAGGTCAAGGCTCCGATCCCCGGCACCATCCTCTCCGTCAAAGTCAATGTCGGCGACGCCGTGAAGGCCGGTGACGTTCTCTGCGTTCTGGAAGCCATGAAGATGGAAAACGACATCACCGCGCCGTCTGACGGCACCGTCGCTCAGATCTGCGTAAGCCAGGGTGCCTCCGTGGACACCGGCGACGCTCTCATCGTCCTCGCGTAAGTTTACATTCCGTCTTTTCAGAAAAGAGCCTTCTTATGTTAGAAACCATCCAAAGCTTTTGGGAAAACACTGCGATCTGTCGTATGCTTGCCGACGTCGATCTCTCTTGGAAGACGCTCGTTATGTACGCGATCGTGATCCTGTTGTTCTACCTGGCTATCGTAAAAGAATTTGAGCCTCTGTTGCTCCTGCCGATCGCGTTCGGTATGTTGCTTGCCAACCTGCCGTTTGCCGAGATGATCCATACGGAGAAATTCCTGACCACGGGTGAGATCAACTACGGTGACATCCTCCGAAACGGAAATCTCCTTGACATTCTCTACATCGGCGTCAAGATCGGCTTATATCCGCCGCTCATCTTCCTCGGCATCGGTGCGATGACCGACTTTTCTCCCCTGATCGCCAACCCGAAGAGCCTCTTCCTCGGCGCGGCGGCTCAGTTCGGCGTTGCCGTGGCATTCTTCGGTGCTCTGCTCCTCGGCTTCTCGCCTTTGGAAGCAGCGTCCATCGGCATCATCGGCGGAGCTGACGGTCCCACCGCCATCTACGTGACCAAGACTCTCGCCCCGCAGCTTCTCGGTGCGATCGCCATTGCAGCCTATTCCTATATGGCACTCGTTCCGTTCATCCAGCCCCCGATCATGCGCCTTCTGACCACCAAGAAGCAGCGTCAGATCGAGATGAAGACCCTGCGTCCCGTCTCCAAGACCGAGCAGGTCATCTTCCCGGTCCTCGTTACCCTCGTGGTCTGTCTCATCGTTCCCGATGCGGCACCGCTCGTGGGTATGCTGATGCTGGGGAACCTCATCCGCGTTTCCGGCGTTGCGGAACGTCTTTCCAAGACGGCGCAAAACGAGCTCATCAACATCATCACCATTCTGCTCGGCGTCTCCGTCGGCGCAACTGCAAGTGCGGATAACTTCCTGCAGCCGCAAACGCTGTACATCATCCTCCTCGGTCTGTGTGCCTTCACCTTCTCCACGGTCGGCGGCGTACTCTTCGGTCAGGTGATGTATCTGTTCACCGGCGGCAAGATCAATCCGCTCATCGGTAGTGCCGGTGTGTCTGCCGTTCCGATGGCCGCCCGCGTTTCCCAAGTCGTCGGTCAAAAGGACAACCCCAAAAACTTCCTCCTCATGC
>JAZRZY010000029.1:0-4990 GCA_045601605.1 Eubacteriales bacterium | reverse complement strand
CTACAACTACGAAAAAGACTCCGTCGTCGCAAACCGCGCCTTTGACACGCACGCCGCCGCCCGAGACGACCGCTACAACCGTACCCTTGCCTTTGCCGTGATCGACGACACGCTCGCCGAAGAGGCAAAGAACAACGCCGTTTGGCAGGACGTCCTCTTTTATCAAGACGCACTCGCGGCGGAAAACGCCAAAAAAGTCTGATAGACCTCTGAACAAACAAACGAAAAGGAGAACCGAAAAAATGGAAAAAATTCTGGAAATCTTGAAGGGTGTCAGAAGCGACATCGATTTTGAAAACGAGACCGCTCTGATTGACAACAACGTGCTCGACAGCTTTGACATCGTCTCTATCGTCACCGAGCTCTGCGAAGCCTACGACGTGACCATCACCGCCGAGGATATGGAGCCCGAAAACTTCAACAGCGCAGAGGCCATGCTCCGTCTGGTCGAGCGTCTGATGGACGAAATGTAAGGTTTTCCGCTTCGGAACACATCTTTGCTTTTTGCTAAAAACGGATTAAAGGATCATTGAAGAATGGGTTTTACATCGTTTAAGTTTTTGGTGTTCCTGCTTCTCGTCGTCGTCGCCTACTACCTCGTGCCCAAGCGCTTCCAATGGGCGCTTTTGCTCGCGGCAAGCTACGGCTTCTATCTCTCCGGCGGCGGTCTCGAGAGCATCTGCTACCTTGGCTTTACCACGCTTTTCACCTATTTCTCCGCGCTGTGGATGCAACGGTTAAGGGACAAGACCCAAAAACACATTCTCTCCCTCGGAGAAGAGATCACCAAGGACCAAGCCCGCGACCTGAAAAAATCGGTGGCAAAGAAGATCCACCGCATTCAAGTCTTAACGGTGCTTGTCAACCTCGGCGTGCTCGTGCTGTTAAAGCTTGTCGGTATGGCAAAGGCGGATCCCACCCTCTTCGGTTGGAATGCCGATATGCCGCTGATGAACCTCATCGTGCCGCTGGGCCTTTCCTATTACACCTTCAACAGCATCGGCTATCTCATTGACATCGGCCGCGGCAAGTATCAGGCGCAACGCCATCTCGGCAAGTTCGCCCTGTTTACGTCCTTCTTCCCCTCTATCGTACAGGGGCCGCTCTGCCGTTTCGGCGACGTGGGCGTTCAGTTGGGCGAGGCGCACCCCTTCTCCTATCAGAACGTCAAGTACGGTGCACAGCTCATTCTGTGGGGTTTTTTCAAGAAGATCGTCATCGCCGACCGTCTGGCGGTGATCACCTCCACTATCTTCTCCTCCACCTTCACCGATTACAACGGATCGCAGATCTTCTTCGGCGTACTCGCGTACTCCTTCCAGATCTATGGCGATTTCTCGGGCGGCACGGACATTGCCCGCGGTGCGGCTCAGATGCTCGGCATCAACCTGCCGCTGAACTTTGAACGCCCCTTCTTTGCAAATTCGATGGGCGATTTCTGGCGCAGATGGCATATGTCGCTCGGCGCGTGGATGCGCGAATACGTCTTCTACCCCGTGATGCTCTCCCGCCCCGTCACCGCCGTCTCCAAGAAGTTCCGCGCCAAGTGGGGCGCGCACGCAGCCAAAATGGTCCCCTCCGTCGCCGCACCCTTCGTAGTCTTCTTCCTCATCGGTATCTGGCACGGTGTGACCGCGCAGTACATCACAAACGGTCTTTACAACGCGTTTCTCATTTCGGGCGGCGTGGCGCTCGGCCCCGTCTTCCAAAAGCTCATTAAGCTTCTCAAGATCAATACGGAATCCTTCAGCTGGCGTCTGTTCCAGATTTTGCGTACCTTTACCCTGCTTTGCATCTCCCGCATCATCGTCAAGGCGCCGAGCCTCCCCGAAGCCTTCCGCATGATCCGTGCCATGTTCACCTCCATTGACCTCGGATTTATCACGGGCGCCGACAAGGTAATGTTCTCCTACGGCCTCTCCGAGCAGGAACTGACCCTCATCCTCGTGTGCATCGCGGTGCTTTTCGTGGTAGGCATCCTGCAGGAAAACGGCGTCAAGATCCGCGAAGGGCTCTCCCGCCAGAACGTCTTTTTCCGCTGGGGACTCATCCTGCTTCTGTTTGCCGCCGTGCTGATCTTCGGCGTGTACGGCCCCGGCTACAATGCACGTGATTTCATCTACGGAAACTTCTAAATTCACTTTTGTGAAAGGGATCTATTATGAATTCCATTGCACTTTCCATTCAGGAAACGGCAAAGATTCATCCTGAAAAAATTGCCGTCATCGTCTCCGGCGAACGTTGCAGCTACGAAACGCTTGCCAAAATGAACCGCCGCGTTGCCTCTTTCTTACAGAAAAACGGCATTCAGAAAGGCGACCGCATCGTCGTGGAGGCGGATCATCTATTGTCCTACGTGTACTTCTGGTACGGCATCCAGCTTTACGGTGCCACCTTCGTGCCCGTGGAGAAGAACTCGCCCTCCCGCCGCATCGAGGAGATCGCGGAAGAGCTCTCTGCGGCAAAGTGTGTGACTCTGTCAAGCCGCGACGACCTCGAGGACGCTTGGGCGCTCTGTGAGATCCTCCCCGAGATCGAAAAGCTCTCCGACGACTTCGTGCCAAGTGTGCCCGAGGAGGGTGCCTTGGCGGAGATCCTGTTTACCACGGGTACCACGGGAAAATCCAAGGGCGTTATGGTCTCCTTCGGCAACCAGGTGAACATCGCCCTCGCCGGCATCGAAACCACAAACATTCAGCCCGACAACGTCTGGCTCATCCCCACCCCGATGAACCACGCCGCCGGCCTGAGAAAGGTGCACATCGCTATGGCGGTGGGCAGCACCTCCTGCCTGCTTGACGGCTTCCGCAACTTCAAGCTCTATTTCCAGACCATCGAAGACTACGGCGTCACCTCCCTGTATCTGCCGCCGAGTGCCATTCATCTGCTTTTGGCCTTCGCCTCCAAAAACTTCGCCGCCTTAAACGGCAAGATCCGCTTCATCTACTCCAGCTCCACCGCCTACCCCGAGCCGGACAAGGAGAAGATGCGCGCCCTGATGCCCGACACCTATATGTACAACTGCTTCGGTTGCAGTGAGGCAGGCGTTGTCTGCACGGACGAGTTCTGCGTCTCGGGCGGTTCCAAGCACAAGGGCAGCGTGGGCAAGCCCAACTCCTACAGCGAGATCGTTCTCTTGGACGAGAACGGAAACGAAATGCAAAACGCCACCGCCGAAAATCCGGGGCTCGTCGCCATTCGCTCCAAGTCTGTCATGCAGGGCTACTGGAACGAGCCGGAACAGACCGCAAAGGCGCTCAAAAACGGGATGCTCGTAATGAGCGACCTCTGCTATTTCTCCGAAGAGGGTGAGCTTCTCCTCGTCGGCCGCAGCAACGACACCATCAATCTGGGCGGCTTGAAGGTTGCTCCCGTAGAGGTGGAAGAGGTCGTGATGCGCGCCGAATGTGTGGATGAATGCCTCCTCGTGCCCATTTCCAAGGACGGCACCGTCACCGCCCTCAAGCTCCTCGTCGTGCTTGCAGAGGGCAAAGAACTCGACGAAAAAGAGATCCGCGACATCATTGCCGTGAACCTCGAGCCCTACAAAATGCCAAAGCAGATCGTCGTCATCGACGAGATCATCAAGACCTTCAACGGCAAGATCGACCGCAAGCAGATGATCGCAAAATACGCGTAAGAGAAACCAAAAAAGAAGCACGCAAGTCGCGTGCTTCTTTTGTTTTGTTTGATCGTTCTTTTCTTCTTTCGAGAAAGAAGAAAAGAACCAAAAGAAGAAAGCCGAGTGAGGGAAGGGCGCAAGGGGGAAGGGTATTCTTTTCTTTCTTCTTTCGGGAGAAAGAAGAAAGAAACAAAGAAGAAAGCCGAGCGAGAGAAGGGCAAGAGGGCAGCCACAAACACAAAACGCGCCCGTATACCGCGGGCGCGTTTTTCGGTGAATGTTTGGGTGTTCGTTTTGCGATGAATTATGCCATCCAGACGTAGGGATCCCAAACGCCGTCTTCCAAGCGTTCCACCGAGGCAAGGCGAACGGGATAGTCGCCGTCCGTCAACTCAATGGTATAGCGCACGAGGTGCGATTTGGACAGATTCATAATGTCTGCATAGAACTGAACAGTGACCACGACCTTGTTTTGGTCTTCCTTGACTTCCAGGATCTCGTGAGACGGGGAAAAGCCGCCGTGCCCGATCGCGTGATAGACTCCGTCGGTCAGCGTTGCCTCGAAGTCATTCGGGACAAAGTTTTCCACGCCGAAGGTCGCAAGCGCTCCATTTTGCAGTTCTTCTTTGGGGATTTTCCCGAGTTCTCCGCCGTTTTCACGATAAAAATATTTTACGGCATCAAAAATATCTGTTTTTGCAGACGGCGTTTGTTCTTCGATTGCCGCGGCGGAGTAAATGTGTGACGAGACAAATTTGAAGAGTGTTGCGGCATCCTCGTTTTGGATCTCAAGACGGGCTTCCTTGTGCCAGTTTGCAGGTGCCATTCGCCCTAAAATTACTTCATAAGCATACGTGCCGACGGGGAAGGTGTCGAAGCTGCTCTCTGTAACTTCAAATTCAAAGATCAGGGCACTGTATTCGCTGTACTCGTGCTCACGCGTCACTTCCGTGACGGAATATTCGCCGAAGACAAGCGTTTTTAACGACGTAAACCACTCGTCGTATTGTGCATCGCGCTCATCCCAGTCTTGAGGATCCCGGTCTCTCAAAAAGTTGGCGCAGCCCTCGCTGTCCCGATCCAAAAAAAGCTTGATCCAACGATAACGGGGATCTTTTTCGGAAAGGACTTCGATCTTTTCGTACTCGCTTTTGTATTCAACCGTTTCTTCTTTTTCGTCCTCTTGCTCCGGCTCTTCTTTCTCAACCTCGGGACTCGGCTCTGCAGTTTGAGGTTCTTTTTCGCTTTCGTTTGGCATTCGGTCGGGCGTTTGTTCCGGTTGAACAATTGAAGGTTGACACGCACAAAGAAACAAGAATAATGTTATCAAAATAAAAATGAAAACTTTCTTCATTGCCGTTTCTCCTT
>JAZRZY010000028.1:0-3705 GCA_045601605.1 Eubacteriales bacterium | reverse complement strand
CCACACGGTGATGAGCAAGCGTTATTTGCGCCAACTTGTGTTTTCCGGAAGCGTGGACGGCTGGGACGATCCCCGTATGCCCACTCTGTGCGGCTTGCGGCGCCGCGGCTACACGCCGAGCTCTATCTTGGAGTTTGTGCGTCGTGCCGGCGTTGCCAAGACCTACAGCAATGTGGAGATTGAGCTTTTGGAGCATTGCGCGCGTGAGGAACTGAATATGAAGGCTCCTCGCCGCGTTGCCGTTCTTGAACCTTTGGAGCTCGTTCTGGAGAATTATCCGGAGGAACAGGTCGAGTACTTTGAACTCAACAACAATCCCAACGACGAAAACGCAGGCACACGAAAGGTTCCGTTTTCCAAGACGCTGTACGTGGAGCGAGGCGATTTCCGAAAAGAGAAGGAGCCGAAGTTTTTCCGCTTGTTCCCGGGCAACGAAGTGCGCTTGATGGGCGCTTACGTCTGCCGTTGTACCCGCTTTGATGAGGATGAAAACGGAAACGTTACCCGCATCTACGGTGAGCTTGACCTCGATACGGCAGGGAAGAATCCCGCAGACGGCCGCAAGGTCAAGGGAACCATTCATTGGCTCTCCAAGGCTTATGCCTGTGCTTTGACCGCAGTCAACTTCGATCATCTGTTCACTCGCGAGAATATGTCTGCTTTGCCGGAGGGCACAGATTGCCTTGATTTCTTAAATACCGACAGCCGCCACGAGCTTTCGGCCTTCGGAGAACCCTCGCTTGCGGAAGCGAAGGCGGGAGATACCTTCCAGTTCGTCCGTATGGGCTATTACTGCAAGGATACCCGTTACGAAAACACCTTCAACAGTGTGGTTCCGCTCAAAGACAGCAAGGGAAAATAACATTCGCGCAAAAAAACGCATCCGAACGGATGCGTTTTTTGTTTTTCCTCTCACGCGAGAAATTAGATTTTTCGCCTGTGCGACTGTCACAAAAAAGCACCGAGATCGATCTCGGTGCTTCTTGCCTGATGCGTTTATTTTTCGGCTTCCACTTTTTTGGGTGCTTCGTCATCGGACGCGTTGGCGGGGAGGATGACTTCGCGGATGGCCCAATTAAAGACCTTCATTTTGGTGCGGTCGCTGCCGAGCTCCAAGGTCACTACGTCTTCCTTGATGCGGATGATGCGGCCGAGGATACCCGCGGTGGTGACGACCTCGTCACCGACGGAAAGGTTGTCGCGCATCTGTTTGACTTCTTTCTCCTGCTTCTTCTGGGGGCGGTACATAAAGAAATAAAAGACTACGCCGAGCAGGACGAACATCACGATCATACCGACGGATTCCAAGGGGTTGGCGGCGGAAGTTCCGCCTTCACCTTCGGCAAAGGCAGTCAGTGCCGTGATCAGTGATAAGGAGACCGTCGCAAGCGTTGCAAACAGCAGTTTGAATGTGCGTTTCATAAAACTCTCACTTTCTTGGATGAATGAACTTCGCTTCATTATAGTACAGAATTTCAAATAAAGCAAGAGCAACTTGACGGTTTATGCGCCGATTCGCTCGAAAAAGGCGCTCAGGCGCTTTTCGTATTCTTCCGGGTGGAGCAGATAGGATTCGAAGTGGCGTGCATTCGGCACGAGCCAAAGTTCTTTGTGTTCATCGGGGCAGGCGTTGAACAGCGTTTCTGCCATCCGAGTGGGGACGAAACGGTCTTCTTTGCCGTGGATAAACAAAAAGGGGAGTGTGGAATCCTTCACCGCTTCTGCGGCGGAAGCACAGAAGAGGTCGTATCCGGCGAGTTGTTTGCACCAAACGTTTGCGGCCGGGAGAATGAATTTAGCCGGAATTTTCACGATATGGCTGAGTGATTCGGTAAACTGCTCCTTGCAGGAGGAAAAGGCGCAGTCGGAGACGATCCCGCAGACGGCTTTGGGCAGATCACGGTTGGAGGAGGCGGTGCAGGCGGTGGAGCCGCCCATGGAGATGCCGTGTAAGATCAAACGCTGTCCTTCGGGGTAATGAGAGACCAGGTGACGGCACCACTGCGTGCAATCTTCGGCATCGGTCTTTCCGAACCCGATATATTTTCCTTCGCTTTTTCCGTGTGCGCGGTGATCGGGGAGGAATACGTCAAAGCCGTGTGCAAGATAAAAGGGGGCGAACATTCCCATGTGATCCACTCCGTTTCCGAGGTAGCCGTGGAGGAGCAGAACGGTCGTTCCCCGTGGCTTTGCGGCGCGGATCAGAAGACCGGAAAGGGTCATTCCTTCGCTGTTTTTCATCTGCAACGTTTCGCCTTTTTGTGCGGCGATCCAGTCGCGGCAGATACCGACGCCTTCTTGCTCTAAATTGGGCCTGTTTTTGTCGTTTCGTTTGGCAAATTCGCTGAAAACGCGAAAGCCGAGTAAGAGATAAAGTGCGCCGAAAACGATCAGTGCACTGAGTGCGATCAGGATGGTGGTCATGGAAAGCTCCTTTTGATTTTCATTTGATTATAGCACGGATTTCAGAAAACGCAATAAAAAAAGATTGCAAAAACGCCTCGGTTAAGTTATAATAAATTAAAAGTAACCATTTTGGTTTGGTGCAGCCCAAAGCTTATCCATATTACGGCTGTTACGGAAAGGAAGTGACTTATGAAACGAACGATTGCCTCCGTTTTGGTTGCAGTGCTTTTGTCTCTTGCCTGTTTTGCAAATCCTGTAAATGCGGCGTTTGACTTCCGCGACATTATTTGTATCGGTGAATCTCTCACCTGCGGAAGCGGGGCCAATGAAGAGGGGGTCATTGGCAGCATCGACAAGAACCTGACCTTCCCGGCACGTTTGGACTATTACCTTCCCGACGGTGGAAAAGATGGTGAAAACGTGATCTACTACAACGCTTATAACTACGGTATCAGCGGTGTTGCCGTGTTGCCGGAATACAAGTGGGCTTGGTCTGCCGGCGGCTATCTTCAGACGGCGCGGAACAGTTCTACCGCAAATCCGTTTGCCTCTTCTGCACCGGAGGCGGATTACGTCGTCGTGATGCTCGGTACCAACGATGCCAAGGACCGTGTTTGGAAAACCGACAAAGGCACCGGCGGTGCTGAGAACTTCTATCGGTATTACACGGAGATGATCGAGGCGCTGAAGGGGCTTCCCGCAGGGCCCGAAGTTCTCTGCGTGGTTCCTCCGCCCGTGGTGGATGAAGAAGGCCTCAATTATTATGAAATCGTGGAGGAAACTCTGCGCGACGAGATCACGCCGATCATCAAGCGCGTTTCCGCCGAGCAGCAGTGCCTGTTGGTCGATCTGCGCGAGGTCTTTCCGGATCCCGTGACCGAGCGAGATGAGTTGTTGGCACTTTACGCAAAGGATGACGGCGTTCATCCCAACAAAGACGGCTATGATCTCATCGGTGCAACGCTTGCGGAGTATATTCTTCGAGTTCCCGGCGATGCCAACGGAAGCGGTTCTGCAAACAGCGACGATATCGCGTCGTTTGCTAAGTACCTTGCCGGTTGGGACGACGTAACCGTCAAAAAAGCGAACATGGACGTTAACCGAGACTCCCAATTGAGCGGTTCGGATCTCGCGCTTCTTGCCAAGCACTTTGCGTATGAGAGTGATTCGAGCGCGGAGTGGGATGTTCCGCTTTTGTGAACACGTTTTGAAACTCCGAAAGAGTGCGGCTTTTGCCGCAGTCTTTTTATTTACAGGTCGTCTGCGTCTTGCGTCGGGATCTCGCGTTGATTGAGCGGA
>JAZRZY010000027.1:0-16966 GCA_045601605.1 Eubacteriales bacterium | reverse complement strand
CGGGAGCGGTGGATGCAGAAACGCTTGCCGCTCTGGAGGAGGAGCAGGCGTAAGAAAAAAGCCCCGCTCTTCGGAGCGGGCCGCGCAAGGACGTGTTTTTGGTAAGGTGCGGCGCACTCCCGCAAAAGCGGCTGCGCCGTTTTCCTTTGTCGCGCGGCGCCTCCTCGCCGCACACGAGAAAGCGCTTTCGAGTCAGCAAAGGCGGCAGTGAAGAGATCACTGCCGCCTTAAATTGCGGAGAAAAATGTTTTCGGCTTTCGCCGCCCCGTCCGCCTGCGGGGCAGGAAACCGCGTCTTCCGTTACTGTTTGCCGAAGTCGTTTGCGTTGTAGCAGGACCAGGTGCCGTCCGAGTTCTTCGCCCAGAATCGGCCCTCCTCGTCTGCCATAGAGACGGCGGCAAACTGCGGGGTGACGAGCATCTTGCCGTCTGCCTTTGCGACGAACCCGTAGAGCTCTCCCTCGTTGACCGCGATGAGCCCGCCCGTGGCGGGATAGAAGGCGGGGGAATCCTCGTATCCGTTCTCCCCCCAACGCTCCTCGTAAAAGGACGGCAGGTAGCGAAAATCGGTGATCTCGCGCCCCGAGGCATCCACGTAGCCCCAGGAACCGTTTTGCTTCACGGCGAGGATGCCGTTTACCTCACCGACGCGGTCGTAGTCCTCGTAGATGAAGTCGGAGACGAGCTTTCCCGTCTCAAGGGAAAGCAGGGCGTATTTGTTTTCGTATTCCGTCTTTACTTCTAGGTGGACGTTGTCCACGCCCTCAACGAGCTCGTAGCTTGAGATCGCCTGCACGGCGATCACCGTTTCCTCGGTATCGGCCGCCGCGCAAAAATAGCGCGAAAAACGAGAGGGTCTTTGGTACCTCGAAACGTCCGTTCCGCGAAATTCGGTGTATCCGTCGTTTAAGGAGAACAGAAGGGGCGTGTCGTTGTTTGCATCCCAATAGACCGTGCTCGTCGGTCCGCCCCAGCCGCCGAAAAAGTCTTTTTCGGTGGTGCCGTCGGCGTTCACGAACACGCCCTCATGCGCCGCACCGTCCATAGACAGATAGACCTTGATCTCGGCGTCGTTCCATTCGACGTCGGTGTGCGCGGTGTGCGTCAGCACGGCGCTGTCCCACGTCGGCTCGACAAGCACGTTGCCCGCGCGGTCGATGACGCCGAATTTTCCGTCGCGCTCAAGGATGAAGACCTCGTAGGGCGTCGTCGGAGAGCAGTAGTAATGCACGCAGTCAGCCACGATGCCGATCGGCTCGGGCTCCGGCTCTCGGATGGCATCCTCCTCCTTGGGCTCCTTGACGTGTCTTGCACAGGAGGCAAGGGCAAGGAGCGTACACAGAGAAAGGATCAATGCGAAGATGCGGCGAGACACAAAAGCCTCCTTTCAAAGCACGTAACAGAGAACGGTGACGAAGTGGCAGATGCTGCCGATGACCACGAAAATGTGGAAAATGCTGTGGAACCATTTTTTCTTGGAGCCGATGCCGTAGAGGATGGCGCCGATGGTATAGGCGATCCCTCCGCCGAGCAGCCACCAGAGCCCGGCGGCCGCAATGGTCTCCAAAACGGGCTTGAGTGCAAAGACGACCGCCCAGCCCATGCCGAGATAGCAGATCATGGAAAAGACGCGGAACTTTTTCAGATCCACGGCGTTGAGGGTGATGGCGAGCGCGGCGATGCCCCAGATCACGCCGAAGAGCACCCATGCCTCCACGGGGTATTTTTCACGCACGCGGCAGAGCAGGATGGGCGTATAGGTGCCGGCAATGAGCAAGTAGATCGCGCAGTGATCCAAGACCTGCATCACCTTTTTGGCGAGCGGCGGGCGCAGGCCGTGATAGACGCTGGAGACGGTGTAGAGCAAAACGAGGGAGACACCGTACACGATGGAGGAGGCAAGTGCCCACCCGTCGGAGAAGAGTGCCGACCAGACGATGGAAAGCACGAGCGCGATGATGCCGAAGGCGCCGCCGACCATATGAGAGATGGAATTGAACCACTCCTCCCCGCGGGTGTAGGAGGGGAGGAGACGGTCGATGAGCTTGGTGCGTTTCAAAACAGAGACCTCTTATTTCACTTTGTTGAGAACGACCCAACGCCCGTCGGCATAGAGCGCAAGCGCGCCGCCGGAGCAGGTGATGGCGTCGAATTCACAGGGGATGGCAAAGTTGCCGGAACGGTCGAGCACGCCCATCTTGCCGTCGGCACGGGTGACGATGGCAAGCCCTTCGGAAAAGGGTGTGGCGGCCGTATAGACGGGGTCTGCGATCCAGCGCCCCGTATAGTCGAGATAGCCGTAGCGGCCGTCCTTCTCCAAGAGGAAGACGCCGTCGGAGTAACAGACGAGATGGAAGTCGCGCGGCAGATAGAAGATGTCCTCCGCCTCGGTGAGGATGAGCGTTTCGCGCTTGCCCTGCTCGTTTTCGCGCGAGACGAGCATAAGCCCGTAGTCCATACGGTAGAAGCCAAGCGTCTCGATGCCCTCGCCCTCGGGCTGGAGGAGCGTGCCCCAGGAGACGAAGAGGCGGCGCGCGACGTAATCGACGACGATGATGCCGGCCGCGGTGCCGAGTGCGCCGCAGCCCTCGCGGAACTGGTAGCTCTTGCCCTTGTGGGCGTACTGGTAGTTGGGCTCGCCCGTGTCGGTGTAAAAATAGCCGTAGTAGCCGTCCTTGTAGGAGAGGGCGATGCGTGAGTCGGGGCGGTCGTAATAGATGGGTAGATCCACGCCCGTCACGCCGGTCAGGTGCGGGTCGTAATTGCTTTTGGAGAACTCGCCCTTCTTTGTGTTGTAATAGAAGTAGCCCTTCTTGGTTTTGAATACGGCGTGTCCGTTTGCATCCCACGCGCCGACAAGCTCCATATCGGGATCCATCGTCTCAACAAGCACTGTTGCTTCGGCATCCATCAGGGTGCGGGAGCCGTCCGGATTGTGTCGGATGAGAAACCCGAGGCGTGCCTCCAGCGCGGGAGAATCCCCCGCCGTTTTCGCGGCAGGGAGAAGATCCTCCGCGACGTTTACAAGGACAAAGGAGGTCTTCGCATCGTAGAGCTCGGCGGAGAGCGTTTGCTTTTTTTCGCCCTGTGTCTCGGCAAAGTGTGTGAGCATCGAAAGGAAGGAGAGCTTTTCGGTGCCCTCGCCGCTTTCGGGCTTTTGCAGGGTGGGGGTGACGTTTTCTTCTTTTTTTGCCGTGGCGGCGGAGAGGTTGACGAAGGGCAGGACCACCGTATTCGTGCAAAGTCCGATGAGAAGGAGGGTACAGAGCGCAAAGAACAGCACGGAGAGCAGTTGGATCTTACGGGGTTTTTTCACAGACGTGCCGCCTCCTTTCGCGCGTGTTCGATCTTCTTACTTATCATACCATTCTTTTTACTCCGACGCAAGAGACACGAAAAAATTTCACATTTATCCGCGCCTCTTTTCTTGCAAAGTCGGCGCGGCTGTGCTATACTCAAAAGAGATTATCTTACGAGTGAGGTTTTTGATATGGACACCCGTCTGATTGCAAACATCATCACCCCTGCCCGCATCCTGGAGGCGGGTGAGATTGCCTTTGACGAAAAGGGCATCATCACCTACGTTGGAGAATACCGCGCCGACATCGATGCCCCTGCGGAGGATCTGCGTGGATTTTATCTTTCCCCGGGCTTTATCGATTTACACCTGCACGGCGGCGGCGGCCACGATTTTATGGACGCCACCGAGGAGGCGTTTCTCGTCGCCTCGCGCCTGCACGCCACCCACGGCACCACCTCGATGCTGCCGACCTCGCTGACCTGCTCGGACGAGGAGCTGTTCGCCTTTTTTGACGTGTACCGCCGCGCCGCGCGCGAGAATACCGAAGGCGCAACCATGCCCGGCGTGCATCTGGAGGGCCCCTATTTTGCCAAGAGCCAGAAGGGCGCGCAGGACGAGCGCTACATCGTCGCCCCGCGCCGCGAGCATTACGAGAAGATCCTGACCCATTGCCCCGAGATCGCCCGCTGGACGATCGCGGCGGAGCTGGAGGGCGGCATGGAACTCGGCCGTTACCTCGCCGAGCGCGGTGTCGTTGCCTCCCTCGGACACACCGACGCGATGTATGAGGACGCGCTTGTCGCCATCGAGAACGGCTACACCCTGCTGACGCATTTCTATTCCGGTATGAGCGGGCTCGTACGTAAGAACTCCTACCGTTTCCCCGGTCTGATCGACGCGGGCTATATGCTCGACTTCGACGTGGAGATCATCGCCGACGGTCACCATCTGCCGATCTCGCTTCTCAACTACATCTACCGCGCCAAGGGCCCCGACAAGGTCGCCCTGACCACCGACAGTCTGCGCGGCGCGGGGATGCCCGACGGCGACTCCATCCTCGGAAGCTTAAAGAACGGCCAGCGCTGCATCATCGAAGACGGCGTCTGCAAGATGCCCGACCGCCTTGCCTTCGCCGGAAGCGTCGCCACGGCCGACCGCCTTGTACGCAATATGTACAAGAAGGCGGGCGTGCCCTTAAAGGACGCGGTCAAGATGGCGTCTGCCACGCCTGCCCGCATCATGGGCTGGCGCGATCGCGGCGTCCTCACCGAGGGGCGCCGTGCCGACCTCTTGGTCTTCGACGACGACATCAACGTCATCCGCACCGTCATCGGCGGCCGCACCGTCTTTGAGGCGTAAGTGAAAAGCAACGGCAGGAACCGCACCCTCGACCTGCTTCGCGGCTTCGGCATCGTGCTGATGGTCTTGGGGCATTACGTGCACTTCGACTTTTTCAAAACGTGGCTCTACGCCTTCCATATGCCCCTGTTCTTCGTGGTCTCGGGCATCTTCTTCCCCGCGCGGGAAACAGAGTTCTCCTTTTTTGCCTTTTTGAAAAAGCGCGCAAAGAGCCTCCTGATCCCTTACGCGACCTGCGGCGGACTGATCGCGCTTGCCACCCTCTTCTTAAAAGGCGTCGACTCGGCGAGCGGCGTCGTGCTCTCGCTTCTGTGGGACAACACCTCCTCCGAAGCAGGAGACGCCGGCACGTTCTGGTTTCTTTCCGCGCTCTTCTTTGCGGAAGTGCTGTTCTTTGTTTTGACGCATCTGATTCGAAGCAAACCTGCCCTTTTGACCGTCAGCTTTGTCATCTCGGCAGCTTCGGTTTTTCTCGGAAACCTCGTCGCCCTGCCGTGGGCGTTGAGCCCTGCGCTCGTCGCTCTCTTTTTCCTTGCCGCAGGCTTCGTGTCCGCTCCGCGCGTCAGGGCACCGCAACCGCAGTTGCCGCACGCCTTTGTGCGTGCCGTCTGCCTTGTTGTACTCGGCTTTCTTTTGACCTGTCTGATCGGTGCGGGCGAAGCCCTGCTGAGCGGAAGGGATCTCTCCCTTTCCTCGATGTTTTCCGAAGGACTGGTCGGAATGCGCCGCGGCGTTTACCCCGGCGGTCTCCTCTTTTTTGCAAACGCGCTGCTGGGTGTGTTTGCGGCATATCGGCTCTGCCTCGCGCTCTCGCACGCCGCCGAGAAAACCGCCCCGATCAAAGCCTTGGTGCGCGTCCTCTCCTTCTGCGGAAAGAACAGCCTGTATTTTTTGTTGTTCTCTTCGTTTTTCGGCAATCAGATCTCCGCACTGCGCGACCTCGTGTTTGTCGAGCGACTCCGCTTCCCGTTTTCCTATCTGTTTTTGCTTTTGCAGCTCTGCCTCATCTTCGCGTTGACCGGGGGCACGGCAAAGCTCTTTTCCAAATACCCCCTTTCCCTTTTGGTGGGAAAGGGCAGACCATCCCATCGTAAAGAGGCGTAACGTATGTACAAACTCGGCATTTTAGGCGGAATGGGGCCGGAGGCGACCGCGCTCTTTCTCTCCCGTGTCGTCGCGCACACGAAAGCAGACACGGACGAGGAGCACATTCCCTCCGTGGTCTTAAACAACACGCTCATCCCTGACCGCACCGCCGCCCTGCTCGGGTGCGGCGAAAGCCCCGTGGACGCCCTGCAGGCAGACATCGACACCCTCGCCGCGCTCGGCGTGGAGGTGATCGCCACGCCCTGCAACACGGCGCACGCCTTTCTCTCTGAGCTCTCCTTTCCCGAACACGTTACCTTCGTCAATATGGTCGAGGAAACGCTTCGGGCGGCGGGAAAAGACCGCCCCCTGTGCGTGCTCGGCACGACGGGCTTAAACCGCGTCGGCGTCTATGAGGCTGCCTCCGACGGCCATCGCTTTATCCCCTTGACCGAAACGGAGCAGGCGGCGACGATGGACGCGATCACGCTCGTGAAGGCGTCGCGTCACAAGGAGGCGGAAGAACGCCTGTTTGCCGCCGCCGAGAGCGTCTTTGCGCGCGAACGGGACGTGCTGTTCCTGCTCTCCTGCACGGAGCTTTCCGTGCTGCGCGAGGCGTTTGAAGCACACTTTGCCGCGCTGGACGCCCTGGAGATCCTCGCCGAGCGCACCGTTTGCGCCTGCGATTATCCCACCGTTTGAGGATGATATGAGAAATTACGAACAAGAGACCGCCCTGCGCGTTGAATACATCCGCTCCTGCCTTGCCGACGCGCACGCCGAGGGCATCGTCTTCGGCAACTCCGGCGGAAAGGACTGCGCCCTCGTCGGCATCCTCTGCAAGCGAGCCTGGGACAACACCGTGAGCGTAATGATGCCCTGCTCCTCGAAGCAAAATTACGGGCAGGATCTCGACGACGCACGCGCCCTCTGCGAAAAATTCGGGATCGAAAACCGCACGGTGGATCTGACCGCCGTCAAAGAGGCGCACCTCGCCGCCCTCGCAAATGCCGCCACCGTGAGCCCCGACGCGGAAAAGAACCTTGCGCCGCGCCTTCGGATGGCGACGCTCTACACCCTCGCCCAGAGCGAAAACAGACTCGTCGCCGGAACGGGCAACCGTAGCGAACGCCACCTCGGCTACTTCACCAAGCATGGCGACGGCGCCTTTGATTTCAACCCGATCGCCGATTTGACCGTGCGCGAGGTGTACGAGTTCCTCGCCTACTTCGACGCACCGAAGTCCATCCGCGAAAAAGCACCCTCCGCAGGGCTCTTTGAGGGACAGACGGACGAAAAAGAAATGGGCATCACCTACGCCGAGGTCGATGCTTACCTTCTCGGAGAAGCCGTGCCCGCGCCCGAAACAAAGGAAAAGATCGATCGGATGCACCGCATAAGCGCCCACAAGCGCGCCCTCCCGAACGTCTATCCGAAGAACTGAGAATACGAACAGAAAAAAAGCACCGCAAGGGAGACACTTCGTAAGGAAGTTGTCTCCCTTGCTTTTTTGAAAATGAAAAATGACACTTTCGGTTTGAAAGTGTCATAGTGGGTTACATACTTTAAGATGATACCTATCTCAAAGATAAATGAATTAAGTAATATTGTGAGACAGGTCTAATAGTGTTGTCTTACCTGTTAGTTATGAGTTGTGAAACTCGCTTTCGCTCGTCGTTATGAGTTTGCTTTGCAAACGTTATGATATAATCGCCTTATTAAAAAACTGTGCCGAAGGCACATCATAACTTGGCATAGCCAATTATAACCCATAACTCGCCGCAAGGCGATTATAACTGGGGCACCTTCCTTACGGAGGGTGCCCCATTGCGGTGCTTTTTCGTTTCTCTTTTTACGCGGTGACGATCTTGCTTGCCTCTTCGAGGGAGAGGTAGCGCACGGCGTCCTCGCGCATCTTGTATTTCTGGATCTTGCCTGCGGCGTTCATCGGGAAGGAGTCCACGAAGCGCACGTAGTAGGGAACCTTGTGCTTTGCCATATGGTCCATCACGTACGTTTTGATCTCCTCCTCGGTGGCGGTCTCTCCTTTTTTGAGGATGATGCACGCCATGATCTGTTCGCCGTAGTCCTTGTCGGGCACGCCGATGACCTGTACGTCGCTGATCTTCTCGTGGGTGTAGAGGAAGTCCTCGATCTCCTTGGGGTAGATGTTCTCGCCGCCTCGGATGATCATATCCTTGATGCGGCCGGTGATCTTGAAATAGCCGTTTGCATCGCGGCGCGCAAGGTCTCCGGAGTGCAAAAATCCGTCCTTGTCGATGACGGCGGCAGTTGCCTCGGGCATCTTGTAGTAGCCCTTCATCACGTTGTAGCCGCGCGCGCAGAACTCGCCGTCCACGCCGTCGGGCACTTCCTCGCCCGTCTCGGGACCGACGATCTTATTTTCCACCGCAAACATACTTGCGCCGACGGTGTTGACGCGGATCTCCACGGAGTCCGTGGTCTTGGACATCGTCGTCGCAGGGGACGCTTCCGTCTGCCCGTAGGTGATGCAGATCTCGGACATATGCATCTTCTCGATGACCTCTTCCATCACCTTGATGGGGCAGGGGCTGCCTGCCATAATGCCGGTACGCATATGGGAGAAGTCGGTGCTGTCGAAGTTTTTGTTCGCCAGCATGGCGATGAACATCGTGGGCACACCGTGGAAGCAGGTGATCTTCTCGCGATTGATGCAGTCAAGGCCCTTGGTGGGGGAGAAGGCGGGGATCGGGCTCATACAAGTGCCGTGCGTCACGGACGCGGTCATGGCAAGCACCATGCCGAAGCAATGGAACATCGGCACCTGGATCATCATACGGTCGTAGTTTGAGAGGTCCATACAGTCGCCGATGGCTTTGCCGTTGTTGACGACGTTGTAGTGGGTCAGCATCACGCCCTTGGGGAAGCCCGTGGTACCGGAGGTGTACTGCATGTTGCAGACGTCGTCCTTCTGCACGGCGGCGGCGCGGCGCGCGACCTCGGCGGGATCCACGCTCTCGCCGAGCGCGAGGGCGTCGTCCCAGGACAGACAGCCCTTCCGGCGCGATTCACAGGTGATGACGTGGCGCAGGAAGGGGAGCTTTTTGACGTGCAGGGGCTCCGTTTCGGGGGTGGTGTCCAGCTCGGGACAGATCTTATGGATGATCTCGTTGTAGTCGGCGTCCTTGTAGCCGTCCACCATCACGAGGGTGTGCGTGTCGCTCTGACGCAGGAGATATTCCGCCTCGTGGATCTTGTAGGCGGTGTTGACGGTGACGAGCACGGCGCCGATCTTCGTCGTTGCCCAGAAGGTGATGTACCACGCGGGAACGTTCGTTGCCCAGATGGCGACTTTGTCTCCGCGGGAGACGCCGAGGGCGATGAGCGCGCGGGCAAAGGCATCCACGTCGTCGGAAAATTCGCGCCAGGTGCGCGTGTAATCCAGCGTCGTGTAGCGGAAGGCATAGGCGTCGGGGAAGGTTGCAACGGCGTGATCCAGCACCTCGGGGAAGGTCAGGTCGATCAGATGCTCCTTCGGCCAGTAATACTTGCCCGTGCCGCGGTTGTCCGTCTGCAACGGGCAGGAGAGCGCCTCTTCGCGCGTGAGGGTGGGCACCTTGGGCAGGGGATAGCCGCGACCGGGGGCATCGTGGTTGTCTGCGCCGACGACCACCTGCGAAAAGGAGCGCATATAGTTGACGAAGTGGGGGAACACGATGGCCGCATTCTCTAGATCGGGGATGTAGCTCTTCACCCACTCCAGAGAGAGGAAGCCCTCATAGTTGATGGAGTCAAGCGCGGCGATCATTTCGCCGACGGGCAGATCTCCCTCGCCCATCAGCTTATAGGAGAGGGCGCCGTTTTCAAACACGGAATCCTTGATGTGTACGTATTTGATGCGTGCGCCGAGGTTTTCCACCGTTTTTGCGCCGCTCTCGCCGAAGAAGCGATACGGATGATGCACGTCCCACAGCGCGGCAACGGAGTCGTGCGCCACCTCGGAGAGCAGGGCGGCAAGGCGCGCCGTGTCGGCAAAGGCGCCGTTGGTTTCCACAAGCAGGGTAACGCCCGCCTCTTCGGCGGCGGGAGCAAGCTCGCGCAGCGCGGCGGCGACGGCCGCGTCGTCCACCTCGGAGGAAGGGGCGGCGCCGCAGTCACCCAAGACGCGTACGTAGGCGCTTCCGAGATCCGCGGCAAGCTTCACACAGCGCAAAACGTCTTCTTTTGCCTCCTTGCGGTGTGCGACGTCCGACAGAGAGGCGCCGGAGGACACGCAGGAGACCGAGAGGGATTTTGCGGCGAGCTTTTCGCGCGTTGCCGCACGGTTCTCTTCGGCAAAGGGCTCCGTGATCTTGGAAAACAGCCCTTCGCCGAGCCCGCGCAGCTCGATGCCGGAAAAGCCGAGGTCACGCGCCATGGAATAGATCTCCTTGAAGGAGAACTCAGGACACGCGAGGGTGGAAAATGCAAGTTTCATAGGGGGGACGCTCCTTTCTTTTTTCGGAGGAAAAACAAAAAACGCTTCCGCCTCCTTGAATAAGAGACGAAAGCGACAAACTTCCGCGGTACCACTCTTGTTGGTGCAACGCACCCGCTCTGCGGCATCAAACAATGCCTGCCCCTGTGACGGAGGACTCCCGTCTGCCCCTACTTTCCCGAGATTTGGGGACAGCCGCTCGGCGGTGAGGAAAGAAGACTCGCCTTTGTTGTCTCGCACCGTCCGACAACTCTCTGGATAAGACGTTTTGCTTCTCTTGTCCGCGTCAACGCGTTTGATTACCTTGGTACTATACCATTTGCGAGCCTGCTTTGTCAAGGGGAAGACAAAAAATTTTTTCTGTGCTATAATAACGGCAAACGCAAAAAACAGGCACGGAGGAAACGATGTTTTCCGAGATCACCCACGTCTTTTTGGACATTGACAACACCCTGCTCGACTTTGACGCCTGCGCGCGCGAAGCGGCAAGATCCGCCCTTGCCGCGTGGGGGCTCGATCCCGCACGCTACGACCACGCCGTTTTCACGCGGATCAACGACGCGCTCTGGGCGGCGCTGGAGCGCGGCGAGATCGAGCGGGGCGAGATCCACCGCACGCGCTGGACGAAGATCTTTTCCGCGCTCGGCATCGACGCCGACGGAGAGGCGTTTGAGGCGTCGTTTCTCGCGGCGATCCCCGACTGTGTCGTGCCCGTGGAGGGCGCGGTGGACCTGCTTTCCCATCTCTCGAAAAAATATCCCGTTTACGCCGCGTCCAACGCGCCGCACGAGCAGCAGAAAAAGCGCCTGAAAAGCGCGGGGATGCTTGACTTTTTCGAGGACGTCTTCACCTCCGAGCGCCTCGGGGCGGCAAAGCCCTCCTCCGCCTTCTTCGACGGGGTGTTCCGCGCTCTTTCGGGGGTCGATCCCGCGCACTGCGTGATGATCGGCGACAGTCTCACCGCCGACGTCGTCGGCGCCGCGCGCTACGGACTCAAGACCGTTTTCTTCGACTTTAAGCGCACGATGCAGTCTTCTCCCTTTGCCGACTGCACCGTCCTCTCCCTCGCCACCGTCCAAAACCTTCTGTGAACGCAAAAAGCAGAGCGAAAACGCTCTGCTTTTTTCTTTTCCTTACGCCGTGACTGCCTCGTCGGATAACGGAGCATCGCTTTCCGTCAAACCCAAAAGCAAACGGCGCCTCTCCTCCAAAACGAAAAGAACCTCTTCTTTTGTCAAATCCGAGGCAGACGACAGATCAAAATTCAATTCGCTGTCTTGTGCCGACCGGCTTTCCGCGGGAGCTTCAAAGCGCGGAATCGTCGCCTCGTTTAAAGCTACGTTGTAAATGTTGAAGCTCGCGAGTTCAACCTCAGAGTAAGCGTAGATAAACCCGTTTCCCTGCGCCGCTCCGGTAAGTTCCTTTCGGTTGACCAAAGAAATCGCTACCATGTCAGCGCCAAGCGTCGGATTCGAACGAGTCATGATGCCGTTAAAATCTGCTTGATGTTCCCCGTCAACGTAAAGATGGGTTTTGTTCTCTCTCGGGGAATAAGCAAGCGTGAATTGATGGAAATCTTCCGAAATGTCAGGTAGGTTGAGCACAACCGTCTGTGGAACGATTGAATCCAAGGACGTCCGGTTTCCGTTAAAATAAGTCACCGCAACCCGCGTTCCTAAAGCAGTGTTTATCTTTGCGATGCAAAAATAAAACTCTTTTTTGGTGTTGGACATATGAACGTTGACGACAAATCCGGTCTGTCCGTATTTCGGCGTGCTCGTCGGAAGCCGCTGAATCGGCAACATGTCGAGTTTGAGCGCCAGATCGATCGTGACGCCGTAGTCTCCGTTTTTCCCCAATTGATTTTTATGATTCAGGCTGCTTCGCAAGCGGCGGTAATGGTATGTTTGAGAATTCGTTTGCGACGAGGGGAAAAGCGTCATCGTGTTGAAGTTCAGTCGGTTGTTTCCGGAAAAAACGTCCGCATAAGAATCCCAATCCACACCGGAACGGTTTTCCCACTCTGTCATCAGACCAAAACTGTCGAGAATCGGATTAGAGGGGCGAATTTTATAAACGGGACTTGGGTTGAACGTAAGAGCGCGTCCGATGTTTAAATATCCGCCGCAAGCAACCTTGTCAGCCAATGCGTCCGAGGGGGTTGCCGTTTCTAAAATGCGTTGTTTGATCTCCTGCGCGGTCAAAGTGGGATCCTCTGACAGCAGCAATGCCGCCGTGCCCGCTACCATCGGGGAAGCCATCGAGGTTCCGCTCATAAATCCTACGGTGTCTTGCCCGTTGGCGTCCTGAATCGTGCTCAAAATGTTGACTCCGGGTGCGGCAATGTCAACCCGGCTCTCCCCGTAATTGCTGTCGGACGCCAAACTCATGTCCGAAGAAAATGCATTTAGGTTCGCAACGCAAATAATATTCTCATGATTAAACCAGGCAGGATATCGTACATTATTCTCCGAATCCACATCCTCGCCGTTATTTCCGGCAGCGCAAACCAACAGCCCTCCGGCGTTGCAATAGTTATTGATTGCGTCTTCAACAGCGACGCGCCCTTCTTCGGAGTCGAAATTTAACCATTCGCTCCAATTGGCAATTGGTATACTTTCACTTCCCAGTTTATTAAAAACCTCTATTACGTCTTGTGTATCGTATCGAATCCTATTTTCAAGTGTTTTGTATGTGTACTGTATGGGATAAATTCGAACATTTGGGGCGATCCCTATGATATCCGTATTGTTTTCCCGCGCTGCAATAATCCCCGCCACGTGAGTTCCGTGTTCACTAAACACATCAGTAGTAACCGAGTTTTCATGACGTGTATCGTAGCCGGCGAGCAAGGCTCCCGCAAGGTCTCGGTGATTGCGCACGCCGGAATCAATGACCGCAACGGTGACTGCGGCGCTCCCTTTCGTGATATTCCATGCCTGTTGGGCGAACACTGCTTCATATGAGACAAGGTTACTTGATGTTTCATCATCGGCAGCGGTCACCGACCTTTTATTGTTTGTTTCTTCTATAGATTCGGGATCTGTCGGGGCAGGGGCAGATTTAGAGACATAAATATAGTTTGGGTGTGCAACATAAATATCTTCCCTCAAAAGAAGCTGTTCACAGGTGGCAAGAGTTGTTTCTGCAGTTTTATCTTTAAGCGAAATAGATAAAATTTGGTAAAAAGGGTCTTCCTCTTTGCCTCGTTCTTGTTGTTTGCTCATGTAACTTTCCGTCAGGTCGGAAAAGGCTTCGATCTCCAATTCCGGAAAGTTCTTTTCCGTATATGGTCCGTTCACCAGAGTATATCCACGCTGGACCACAACCAAAATTTCCCCGTCAACCCACCGGATTTCTTCCTCTTCTTTCAGCGTGCCTTCTGCTCTCTTTTCTTCCTGCTTTTTCAAGCTTTCTCTCAGGGTAAACGGCGCTTTTTCTTCCTGCCATTTGGCGATAGTGGCTTCTTTTTCCATATTCGCTTGCAAGAGTGCCTCTACGGGAAAAACAGCAAACATAAAAAGAAGCAAAAAAACAATTGCGACTGTCCTTTTCATGGTTTGAACCTCCTTTGCCTTGCTTTGGATTGTGAAGCAAACGCCGGTGATTTCTATTCAAATCCCACGCAACCGTCAGAATAAGCCAAAGAGACTTTTTGTACGTCCTCGCGCTTCTGAAGCAAGCGCGCGTATTCTTCCAATTGTTCGTTGGTGAGGAATGCCGGAAACACAAGCGTCACCGTCCACTGAAAACGCGCCTCCGGAAACCACTTGTACTTGGGGAACTGAAGCGTGTCAATGTATTTTTGGTTGAGCCCGGTTTCGTTTGGCTTCCAAGAACAGTACAGTAGCAGAGGACCGGCGTGATTTTCCACGCGCACAAGAGAAAAATCCGAAAACTCCGAAAGCGTATACGGGTCGTGCGGATTGCTGTAATCGGGAAAAATCGTAACCTCAAGCCGACTCTCGTCATAGTCCCCTTCCCAATTTAAATCGGGCGCCTCTTTTTGAACAGAGGAAGCGAACGCTGCGTTTTCCACCTCGGCGACCGCCTCCATTTCGTTTAACACGTCGACCGCGTTTCGTGCGGTTTCCTCCCCGGGGTGTTCAAAATACAGGCGCAATCTCCAACGAAAAAGTTCGGGGTCGTGCTCGGCTTCGGCATAAAAGGCGTCCGGGTCGTATTCCCAACGATCAGTAAAATACGTTTCCCAGTCGCGTCCCACTTCGGGATCGTAACCTCCCGGGATGAGATACTCGATGCGCGAGAGGTCAATCCCCGGGAAATCCTCCGCCGTCGGCGGGTCAAGGTGATCGCTTGCCGATGCCTTGAGCGTGACGCGCACGCTGTCGGTGGCAAACTCCTCGCGGCTGTCAAAATCGAGGATGGTTTTTTGATTCAAGGGGAGGACGACCGCCTCACCCTCCGCCGCCTCTCCGCGCTCCTCCTCCAAGGGAGGGAGCGAAAAGGAGGGCTTCTCCTCCACCGCCTGCGGCGCACAGCCGCAGAGGAGAAGAAGCGAGAGAAGAACGAGCGCGAGACGTTTCATATAGACTCCTTTTTTACAAAAAAGCCGCAGAACGCCCTGTTTCGGGCTTCTGCGGCAAACAGACGATTGTGAAGCGGAACTTTTGCCGCTTTTGATACTTTTATTATATGCGAAAAGGCACCCTCTGTCAACGCCTTTGCGGCGGTGCTTTTCCGCGCTCGGCTTCGGCGATCTGCCGTTCGATGCGGAGGGTGATCTCTTCGCATTTTTCGCAGATGGTCTTCACGTCCTCTCCGACGTAGAAGTGCCCCTTTTCGTAAAGGGTGCGCCCGGCGATCATCGTGCGCACGACGTTGTGGACCTCGGCGGAATAGACAAGGGATTTGACTCCGTCTGCCGACGGGCGCAGGTTTGGCGCGTCGGAGGAGAGAAAGACGAGATCCGCCCGCTTGCCTTCTGCGATGCCGTCGCAGTCGGCAAGGCCCATCGCGCGGGCACCGACGCTCACGGCGGAGCGCAGGACTTCGCCTGCGGGCATTGCGGCGGCGTTTTGCGTGCGCGCCTTTTGCAGCGTGGCGGCAAGATACATCTCGCGGAACATGGAGAGTGCGTTGTTGGAGGCGGGGCCGTCCGTGCCGAGGGCGATGGGGATGCCCGCATCCGCAAAGGAAGAGAGCGGGGCAATGCCGCTTGCAAGCTTTAAGTTCGAGGCGGGGCAGGAGACGGCAAAAAGCCCCTTTTCGGCAAAGAGGCGAACGTCCTCCTCGGTGAAGTGGACGCAGTGGAAGCCGCCGCCGCCGAAATCCCAGAGCCCGAGCGAGTCGAAGTAGGCGGCGGGCGTCATTCCGTGGCGCTCGCGGCACTCTTCTACCTCCGAGGCGGTCTCGGAAATGTGCATAAAGACGGGGGCGCGCTTTTCGTGCGCGAGAGCGGAAAGCTCCTTGAGCAGCTCGGGAGAGGCGGTGTATTCGGCGTGGAAGCCGAGCACGGCAGAGATGAGGTCGCCCGCTCGGTTGTTGTCCTCGTACAGGGCGCGCACGCAGGCGATCGGGTCATGCTCGAAGGCGGTAGCACTGCCGCAGAGTACGGCGCGGAAGCCCGAATCGCGGCAGGCGCGCGCGAACGCGTCTGTGTGGAAATACATATCAAACGCCGCAGTAGTGCCACCTTGCAGATATTCCAAAACGGCAAGGCGGGTCAGCCAATACACGTCCTCATCGGTCAGCAGAGCCTCGCGGGGGAAGACGGTCTTGTTCAGCCAGTCGGAGAGGCACTCGTCGTCTGCGCGGCTTCGCAAAAAGGTCATGGCGGAGTGTGTGTGCGCGTTCTTGAAGCCGGGCAGGACAAAGGCGCCCTCGGCGTCGAGCTTTTCGTCGGCGTCGGGGAGCGGGGCGTGCGCGGGAAGCACGCTTGCGATCCTGCCCGCGTCGTCGATGACGAGCGCGCCCTCAAAAAAGCCGGAGCAGTCTGCAGAGAGCAGGCGGGCGTTGAAAATAAGTTTCATCTTGCGTTCCTCGTTATGCAAAGTCGAAGGGGGGACGGACGATGCCGTCCTCGGTGATGACGGCGGTGACGTAGCTTGCTTCGGTCACGTCGAAGGCGGGGTTGTACACGTCGGTGCCGGCGGGGGCGACGGGCTCGGCAAAGTAGGCCTCGGTCACCTCGCGCGCATCGCGCTTTTCGATCGGGATCTCCGCGCCCGTGAGAATGCCCGTGTCAATGGTCATCTTCGGACAGCAAACGTAGAAGGGAACGCCCGCCTCCCGCGCGAGCACGGCGAGGGCGGAGGTGCCGATCTTGTTTGCGAAATCCCCGTTTTTCGCCATACGGTCACAGCCGACGAAGACGGCGGAAACGCCGTGGTTCTTGAGCACGTCGAACGCGGCGGAATCGGGGATGAGCGTGTGCTTGACACCTGCGCGGCGCAGCTCGAACGCGGTCAGGCGCGCCCCCTGCAGAAGCGGGCGGGTCTCGTCGCAGTACACGTGGAAGCGATAGCCCTTTTCCTGCCCGAGAAGCATCGGGCCGAGGGCGGTGCCGTAGCGGCTGGTGGCAAGCGGCCCCGCGTTGCAATGGGTCAGAAGCGAGTCGTTCGGCTTTACGAGCGTGAGGGCGAATTCCGCCATGCGGCGGCAGTTTTCGGCATCCTCGTCCTGCAGGCGCTCCGCAGTCAGGCGCACGGCGTCTGCCGAGACGCGCACGGTCTGCGGGTTGGCCGCCTGTACGGCGCGCACGCACTCCAAAATGGCGTGCTTGAGATTGACCGCCGTGGG
>JAZRZY010000026.1:0-2901 GCA_045601605.1 Eubacteriales bacterium | reverse complement strand
CGTTGCGCTTCCAGCTGCGTGCCCAGCCTTTGGTGATGCCGTCCACTACATAACGGGAGTCGGTGGTGAGAGTAACGGCACAGGGTTCCTTGAGAATACGCAGTGCCTCGATGACCGCGGTCAGCTCCATGCGGTTGTTGGTGGTGTCGCTGGCACCGCCGGAAAGTTCCTTTTCGTGCTGTCCGTAAACCAGTACCGCACCCCAGCCTCCGGGACCAGGATTTCCGGAGCAGGCGCCGTCGGGGTAGATTTCTACTTCTTTCATAAATTCTCCTTGTGAAACAGAGGCAGGCTCAAGGACTCTTCCACAGCCGCCTCCGCCTGAAGATCCAGCGTCTCGCGCGCCGCGCCCTCGCCGCAAAGCCTTACGTGCAGGAAAAATTCCACGGCTCCCGTGTTTCCCCGCACGGGTGAGGGCAAAACGCCGAGGACGGCCGCACCCGTTCCCTCGAAAAAGTCGAGCAGGTCGGAAAAGACGTCGTAAAGCGCCGCGCGGTCGTTGATCTTGCCGCTTCGGCGGATCTCCATATTCTTCGTTTCAAAAATGGGCTTGACCAAAAGAACCGCCTCACCCTCGGGCGAGAGGATCTCCGTCAAATGCCCCCAAGCCTCCTTGAGCGAGAGGTAAGAGAGGTCGATGGTGGCAAGAGTCGGCTTCGGCGAAAGGGCTTTGAGCGAGGCATCCGCCAGATTCGTGCGTTCCAAATTGACCACGCGCTCATCCTGCTGAAGCTTGCCCGCGAGCATCCCGTGCCCCGCGTCTGCGGCATACACAAGTGCGGCACCGCTGTGCAGGAGACGATCGGTAAAGCCGCCCGTGGAGGCACCGCAATCAAAGCAGACGCGCCCCTCGACCGAGATGCCGAAGCCGGATAGGGCCGCCGAAAGCTTAAACGCCCCCTTGCCCACGAAATCGCGCTTGTAAAGCTCCTTGATGCGAAGCGACGCGTCCGGCGCGATCTTCTCATGCACGCTCATCACGCGCACGTCGTTTGCCATCACACGCCCGAGAAGCACCCACTTCTTCGCCTCCTCCGCATCGGAAAAGATCCCGTCACAGAGCAGTTTTTCCAGCACCGTGATCTTTTTCATACGGCGGTCTTCTCCGCCAAGAGATCCGCGATGGAAACGCTCTCCAGATAATCGTCGATGAGGCGATCCAGTCTGGCAAACACGCCCACGGTGGGACAGCTTGCCGCATGCTCGCACTGCGCCACGCCCTCGTGCACGCAAGCCACGGGAGAAAGAGAGCCCTCGGTGAGCTTGAGCACGCGACCGACGGTGCATTCCGCAGGCGAGACGGAAAGCTTGTAGCCGCCGCCCTTGCCGTGCACGCCCTCGATGAGGTGCGCCTTGGAGAGAAGCGCCGTAATGCTTTCCAAATATTTCGGACTGAGCCCCTGCCGCACGGCAATGTCACGGGAGGGGATGTACTCCTCCCCCGTCTGCGCGGCGAGATCCAGCATCACACGCAGGGCATAACGGCCCTTTGACGAGATCATCATAAAGCATTCCTCTTTCGCGGTTCGTCGATTTATTTACCTACCAACCCGATATGTTAATTGGATTATAGCATTCTCCGCCGTCTCTGTCAATGGATTTTGCCCCGAAAAACGAAAGAAAAAGCTGGTTTTTGAAAAAAAAGAAAGCGGCACAGCCGCTTTCCTTCTTTCAGCGTTCACAGAAGAACTCGATCTCCTCCCCGCAGGGTCCGACGCAAAATGCGATGCGCGCCGCAAGGGGCGGTTCACTCGGGATCACGATGTCCTTCGGCTCCGTCAGGATGCTGTAGCCCGCCGCGCGCACGCGCGAAACGAGCAGATCCACGTCCGTGCAGGCAAAGGCGATGTGGCGAAGGACGCTGCCGTGCGTCTCATCCCCTGCGGCAAACAGCTCCATACAGCCGTCCCCGAAGGAAAGCATGGCGCCCGCCCCCTCTCCCTCGCCCCAGGTGCGCTTGAGCTCAAAGCCGAAAAGATCGCGGTAAAAGGCGAGCGTTTCCCGGTACTTTTCCACGCTTCCCGCCTTGAGGGCAACGTGATGAATGCCCGAAATAAGTTTCTGCATACTTCCTCCTGTTGACAAGGTCTGTCTGTTTGCTATATGATAACTGTATTATATAAGAAAACTTTACGTTTGACAAGGAAAAGATATGGATCTCAAACACGTCAAAAGCGCTTTCGAGGCGCGCGGCTACACCGTACACGTCTTCCCCACCGCCGAAGAGGCAAAGCACTATCTCTGCGAGACGCTCGTCGGCGAGCGCATCGGCTTCGGCGGGAGTGCCACGCTGGAGGAAACGGGACTCTACGACGCCCTCTCCGAAAAGAACGAGGTGCTCTGGCATTGGCGTTGTCCCGAGGGAAAGACCGTCGCCGAAATGCGCCGCGAGGCGGCAGAATGCGACGTCTATTTCTCCTCCGCAAACGCCCTCTCCGAGACGGGCGAGATCGTCAACATTGACGGAAGTGCAAACCGCGTTGCCGCTCTGCTCTACGGGCGCAAAAAGGTCTATTTCGTCTGCGGCACAAACAAGCTTTGCAAAAACGAAGAGGAGGCCGTCTTCCGCGCACGCAACGTTGCCGCGCCGGAAAACACGCGCCGTCTCGGACTGGATACCCCCTGCGCCAAAACGGGGCGTTGCCACAACTGCCAAAGTCCCGCCCGCATCTGCCGCGCCCTTTCGGTGCTCTGGGCGGTTCCCACAGGAAGCACAATGGAGCTCATCCTCATCGACGAAACGCTCGGCTATTAAACGAAGGCACAAAAAAACGCACCCGCGAGGGTGCGTTTTTCTTTGCTTTATGCAATCGGTGCCGGAAGCACGAAAAAGTGCATAACGGCGGCGTGGGCAATGCCGAGGAGCGTCCCCGCAAACACCTGCAAGGGCGTGTGACCGAC
>JAZRZY010000025.1:0-8596 GCA_045601605.1 Eubacteriales bacterium | reverse complement strand
GGGGCAGTCAACGTGTGCGTAGTGACGGTTTGCAGTCTCATACTCAACGTGACGGGTGTTAATTGTGATACCACGAGCCTTTTCTTCGGGAGCGTTGTCGATCTGATCGTAAGCGAGAGCTTCGACGTTGCCGTTGCCGAGAGAAAGGGTCTTGGTGATGGCCGCGGTCAGAGTGGTCTTACCGTGGTCAACGTGACCGATGGTACCAATGTTAACGTGGGCTTTTGTGCGTTCAAATTTTGCTTTTGCCATGGGTAGTTCCTCCTTGGTTTTTTCGTTTGTGGTGGATTTTATTTATCTTTGCTTTTTCATCCAAAAAACTTATGCCTTGCCGGAGACGATCTTCTCCTGAACAGAGGCGGGAACCGGCTCGTAATGGCTGGGTTCCATGGAATAGACACCGCGACCCTGCGTCTTGGAGCGAAGGTCGGTGGCATAACCGAACATTTCGGACAGCGGCACGAGGCAGTTGATCTGCTGGGTGTTCCCCGTAGATTCCATGCCCTGGATCTGACCGCGGCGGCTGGAAACGTCGCCGATGACATCGCCCATATACTCATCCGGCACGACGACTGCAACTTTCATCATCGGTTCGGTGAGGATCGGGTTTGCCTTTCGCATCGCTTCCTTGAAAGCCATGGAGACGCAGATCTTAAATGCCATTTCCGAGGAGTCAACTTCGTGGTAAGAGCCGTCGTAAACGTTGACTCTCACACCGGTGACGGGGTAGCCCGCGAGCACGCCGGAATCCATTGCGCTCTTGACACCCTGCTCGATGGCGGGAATGTATTCCTTCGGAATGTTACCGCCGGTGACGGTGTTGACGAACTCGAATCCGCCGGGCTTGCCCTCTTCGTCAAGCAGAGGCTCGATGGTCATCTTGACGTGAGCAAACTGACCGTGACCGCCGGACTGACGTGCAAACTTGGTATCGACCGTGGCTTCCTGACGAATGGCCTCGTGATAGGAGACCTGAGGCTTGCCGACGTTCGCCTCGACGTGGAACTCACGCAAAAGACGATCGACGATGATCTCAAGGTGCAATTCGCCCATACCGGCAATGATGGTCTGACCGGTCTGTTCATCGGTGTAGGTTTTGAACGTGGGGTCTTCCTCTGCAAGCTTGCCGAGCGCGATGCCCATCTTTTCCTGACCGACCTTGGTCTTGGGTTCGATGGCGACGCGGATGACCGGCTCGGGGAAGGTCATGTTCTCCAGGATGATGGGATCCTTTTCGTCGCAAAGGGTATCACCGGTGGTGGTAACCTTCACGCCGACGACGGCGGCAATGTCGCCCGCGCAGATCTCATCGATGTCCTGACGGTGGTTGGCGTGCATCAAAACGATGCGGCCGAGTCTCTCGCGCTTGCCCTTGGTGGAGTTGTACACCATGGTGCCCGTCTGCGCCTTGCCGGAGTAAACACGGACAAAGCAGAGGCGGCCCACAAAGGGGTCGGTCGCGATCTTGAAAGCGAGAGCGGCGAAGGGCTCTTCATCAGAAGAATTACGCACCTCGGTCTCTTCATCGCTTCCGGGGAGGCTGCCCTTCACGGGGGGAACGTCCAAGGGGCTGGGCAAGAAGTCCACAACGGCATCCAGCATCTTCTGAACGCCCTTGTTGCGATACGAGGTGCCGCAGACCACGGGGATGATCTCGCCTGCGATGGTCGCCTTGCGAATGACGGTCTTCATTTCCTCCTCGGAGATCGTTTCTCCGCCGAGGTACTTCTCCAAGAGCGTGTCGTCCATCACCGCGATGGCTTCGATCATATCGGAATGATACTGTTCCGCCTTGTCGGCCATATCTGCAGGGATATCGGTCTCCTGGATGTTGGTTCCGTCGTTGTTGGTATAAATGAATGCGCGCATCTTCACCAGATCAACGATGCCGGTGAAGGTGTCCTCGGCGCCGATGGGAAGCTGGATCGGAACGGGGTTTGCCTTCAAACGCTCGCGGATCTGCTCCACGACGCGGTAGAAGTTCGCACCGCCGATGTCCATCTTGTTGACATAGGCAAGACGAGGAACTTGGTAACGGTCGGCCTGACGCCACACAGTCTCGGACTGGGGCTCGACACCGCCCTTGGCACAGAACACGGCAACCGCACCGTCCAGAACGCGCAGAGAGCGTTCGACTTCAACGGTGAAGTCCACGTGGCCGGGGGTGTCGATGATGTTGATGCGGTGACCTCTCCACTGACAGGTGGTGGCGGCAGACGTGATGGTGATGCCGCGCTCCTGCTCCTGCTCCATCCAGTCCATGGTTGCACTGCCCTCGTGGGTCTCACCCAGCTTATGCGTGCGGCCGGAATAGTACAGAATACGCTCGGTCGTGGTGGTCTTACCGGCATCGATATGCGCCATGATACCGATGTTGCGCGTATTTTCGAGTGTAAATTCTCTGGGCATATTTGTGGTTCCTGTTTCTACAAAACTTAATAGCGATAGTGTGCAAACGCCTTGTTCGCCTCAGCCATCTTGTGCGTGTCTTCACGCTTCTTGACTGCGGCACCGGTCTCGTTGAGCGCATCCATGATCTCACCGGCAAGACGATCGGCCATCTTCTTCTCACCGCGGGCGCGGGAGTAGTTGATGAGCCAACGCAGACCAAGGGTCTGGCGGCGGTCCGGACGGACCTCGATCGGCACCTGATAGGTAGAACCGCCGACGCGGCGGGCCTTGACCTCAAGGGTGGGCATGATGTTGTTCAGCGCTGTCTGAAACGCTTCCAAGGGCTCCTTGCCCGTCTTTTCCTTCACCGTGTCAAACGCATCGTAAACGATCTTCTGCGCGACGCCTTTTTTGCCGTCGAGCATGATGTTGTTGATGAGCTTGGACACGAGGGTGGAATTGTACACGGGATCGGGCAGGATCTCTCGTTTGGAAATCTGACCTCTTCTGGGCACGATTACTTCCCTCCTTCATAATAACGTATGATATCTTCGGTACTCGGAATATACTCGTTCCGAATGTCGCGCTTTCACCGAGGCCTGTTTGTAGAAACAAATGGGATTCTCAATGAAAACACCTTTTGCAAAAAAAGAATTACTTCTTCTTTGCACGCTTGGCGCCGTACTTGGAACGGGCCTGGTTTCTGCCTTCCACACCCTGAGTATCAAGGATGCCGCGGATGATGTGATAACGCACACCGGGCAGGTCCTTCACTCTTCCGCCGCGGATCATAACTACAGAGTGTTCCTGCAGGTTGTGACCGATGCCGGGGATGTAGGCAGTGACTTCCGCGCCATTGGTAAGACGCACACGAGCGATCTTACGGAGAGCGGAGTTCGGCTTCTTCGGCGTTTTGGTTGCAACCTTCGTGCAAACGCCGCGCTTCTGCGGGCTGGACAGGTCGATGGTGGTCTTCTTCAGGGTGTTGATACCCGTCTGGAGAGCCGGAGACTTCGACTTGTAAGTCACGCTTTGGCGGCCGTGTCTGACCAATTGGTTAAACGTAGGCATTGAGAATCTCCTTTCTTTACATTATTTATATGGACAGCCGAAAGACGGCTTGGTCCCTATTCCTTCGGCACGACGCAGACGCCGCAGCCCACCTCCAGTGAGCATAAGACGCCGAGCTCGGCCTTAGTGTGTCCCCTGTCCGGCGAGAGGTTCGCAGACGCACACAGGTCGCAGACCTCCCTGACAAGGGAAGGGTCTGCGTCCAGTGCTAGGTACACGATCTTGGCCCGTTTCTGACGGACCAACTTCTTAAATTGGTTGAATCCCGCAACGATCGTCGCGGTTTCGGTGATACTTCGGGGCTCTACGTCCAAAAAAACGTTCACTCCTTCACACTTCATCAGGATATAGATATTAGCACAAAACGGGTGACTTTGTCAAGCCCTAAGTGCTTTTTAGTGTGCATCCTCCAGCGTGGAAACGTCCACGGGAGCGTGACGGCCGTCATAATCGACCTGCATATCGCGGTAGAGTCCAAGACCCGTACCGGCGGGGATGAGCTTAGCGATGATGACGTTCTCCTTCAGACCCAAGAGCGGATCCACCTTGCCCTTGATGGCGGCTTCCGTGAGAACCTTGGTGGTCTCCTGGAAGGACGCGGCAGACAGGAAGGAGTCGGTGGAGAGTGCCGCCTTGGTGATGCCCTGCAGCACGGGGGTAGCCGTGGCTTCGCGCGCCATTTCGTTGCCGGAGGCACGCACGCGCTCGTTGGCATCCTCAAACTCGACCACATCCACCAGTGCGCCGGGCAGAAGGTCGGTATCGCCCTCGTCCTCGATGCGGACCTTGCGGGTCATCTGGCGGGCGATGATCTCGACGTGCTTGTCGTTGATGTCAACCGCCTGCAGGCGATAGACACGCTGGATCTCACGCACGATGTACTCGTACACGGCATCCAGACCGTTGACACGGAGGATGTCGGCAGGCTTCAAAAGACCCTCGGTGAAGGCCTGACCCTTGAGCACGTTGTCCCCGTCGGCCACGAGCAGACGCATACCGTAGGGGATGGAATATGCCTTTTCGTCGCCGGTGAGCTCGTTCTTGAGGGTGAGCTGACGGGTCTTCTTGGACTCATCCAAGCTGACCACACCGTCGAAATCGGCAAGAATGGTGGGCTTCTTCGGACTGCGGGCTTCGAAGAGCTCTTCAACGCGGGGCAGACCTTGGGTGATATCGCTTCCTGCAACACCGCCCGTATGGAAGGTACGCATCGTCAGCTGAGTACCCGGTTCACCGATGGACTGGGCAGCGATGATACCGACTGCCTCACCGATGTTGACGGGGTTGCCGCTGGCGAGGTCTGCGCCGTAGCAGTGCGCGCACACGCCGTGACGCTGACGGCAGCCGAGGACGCTGCGGATGTGGACCTTTTCCACGCCTGCGGCGACGATGGCGGCAGCCTCTTCCTCGCGGATCATCACGTTGGCATCCACGAGTACCTCGCCGGTCTCGGGATGGACGACGGGATCCACGGTGTAGCGGCCGATGATACGGTCGACGAGAGACTCGATGAGCTCGTTGCCCTCCTTGATGTCGGACACCCAGATGCCCTTGGTGGAGCCGCAGTCCTGCGCACGGACGATGACCTCTTGCGAGACGTCAACCAGACGGCGGGTGAGGTAACCGGAGTCTGCGGTACGAAGAGCCGTATCGGACAGCGCCTTACGGCTACCACGCGCGGCGGAGAAGTATTCCATAATGTTCAAGCCTTCGCGGAAGTTTGCCTTGATGGGCAGTTCCAGCGTCTTACCGGTTGCGGTGGCCATCAGACCACGCATACCCGCCAGCTGACGGATCTGCTTGATGGAGCCGCGAGCACCGGAGAAGGCCATCATATTGATCGGGTTATACTCGTCCAGATTCTTCTGAAGCGCGGTGGTGACGTCCTTGGTGGCGTCTTCCCAGATCTTGATGACGCGCTTGTAACGCTCGTCCTCGGAGAGAAGACCCATCTTGAAGAGGTTCATCACGCCTTCCACCTGTTCTTCGGCGGCGGCGATGATCTCCTTCTTCTCGCCCGGAACTGCCATATCCGAGATGGAGATGGAAATGGCGGCGCGGGTGGAGTACTTAAAGCCGATCGCCTTGATGGCGTCCAGCACCTCGACGGTGATGGCGGGACCGCAATACTTGATGCAGCGATCCACGATCTCCTTGAGGTCGTCCTTGGTGACGCAGTGACGGACGAGGTTGCCCTCCTTGTCACGCACGCCGATGCCTTCGATCTCGGGAACGAGCAGGTTTTCGGGCTTGGTGCGGTCGATGAAGCCGAGGTTCTGCGGCAGGATGGTGTTGAAGATGAGTCGGCCGAGCGTGGAGGAGACGACCTGTGTCTTCCACTCGCCGTCGATCTCCGCACCCACACGCACGCGGATCGGTGCGTGAATGCCGAGCTCGCCGTCGGTGTAGGCCATCATTGCCTCATCGAAATCGCGGAAGGTCTTGCCCTCACCCTTTTCACCGGCACGGTCAAAGGAGAGGTAGTAGCAACCGAGAACCATATCCTGCGTCGGCACGGTGACGGCGCGACCGTCAGCGGGCTTGAGAAGGTTGTTCGCGGAGAGCATCAGGAAGCGGGCTTCCGCCTGTGCTTCCGGAGTCAGCGGCACGTGCACCGGCATCTGGTCGCCGTCAAAGTCGGCGTTGAATGCGGTACAAACGAGCGGATGCAGGCGGATGGCGCGGCCCTCGACGAGGACGGGCTCAAAGGCCTGAATGGAGAGGCGGTGCAGCGTCGGTGCGCGGTTGAGCAGGACGGGATGTCCCTCAATGACGTGCTCGAGTGCATCCCAAACGTCGTGATTGACGCGCTCGACCTTCTTTTTTGCATCCTTAATATTAGAGGCCTTGCCGGTTTCGACCAGGCGCTTCATCACGAAGGGCTTGAAGAGCTCAAGCGCCATTTCCTTCGGCAGACCGCACTGGTAGATCTTGAGATCCGGACCGACGACGATAACGCTTCGACCGGAGTAGTCTACGCGCTTACCGAGCAGGTTCTGACGGACGCGCCCCTGCTTGCCTCGCAGCATCTCGGAGAGAGACTGCAGCGGGCGGTTGGAGGGACCCGTGACGGGGCGGCCGCGGCGGCCGTTGTCGATGAGGGCATCGACGGCTTCCTGCAGCATACGCTTCTCGTTGCGGATGATGATCTCGGGAGCGTTGAGCTCCATCAGACGGCGCAGACGGTTGTTGCGGTTGATGACGCGACGGTACAGATCGTTTAAGTCGCTCGTTGCGAAGCGGCCGCCGTCGAGCTGGACCATCGGACGGATATCCGGCGGGATGACGGGGATGACGTCAAGGATCATCCACGCGGGATTGTTGCCGGAAGCGCGGAAGGATTCCACGACCTCCAGACGCTTGGAGATGCGCACGCGCTTCTGACCGGTCGCGGTGGCAAGTTCGGTCTTCAGCTCAGCGGAAAGCTGGTCGAGGTCGAGGTCTTCCAAGAGCTTCTTGATCGCCTCGGCACCCATGCCGGCTTCAAAATCGTTTTCGTACTTTTCGCGTGCCTGACGGTATTCCTGCTCGGTGAGAAGCTGGTTCTTCGAGAGCTTGGTGACCGTCTCGTCACCGGGATCGGTAACGATGTACTGGGCAAAATAGAGCACCTTCTCCAAGGGCTTCGGAGAGATGTCCAGCAGCAGACCCAGACGGCTCGGGATGGCACGGAAGTACCAAATATGGCTCACCGGCGCGGCAAGCTCGATGTGACCCATGCGTTCACGGCGCACCTTGTTGGTGGTGATCTCCACGCCGCACTTCTCACAGACCTTGCCCACATAGTGGACCTTCTTGTATTTACCGCAGTGGCATTCCCAGTCCTTCATCGGCCCGAAGATGCGCTCGCAGAACAAGCCGTCGCGCTCGGGCTTCAAGGTGCGGTAGTTGATGGTTTCGGGTTTTTTGACCTCTCCGTGGCTCCAGGAGCGGATCATATCGGGAGAAGCAAGTCCGATTTTTAATTTATCGAATTCGTAATGTTCCATTCTTCTTCTCCTCCTTTATTCCATATCGTCGCCGAAGTCATCCGCCTCGTCGGAGGCGGCTTCCTCGGGCTCTTGGCCGAGTTCGTCGTCAAACAGGGTGTTTGCATCGTCAAACACGCCGACGCCGATGTCTTCCATATCCACGGTAGGCACGTTGCTGACGGCCTCCTCGGAAACTTCCTTCAGACGCACTTCGTTGTCATCCTTGTCGAGCACCTGAACGTTGAGACCCAAGGACTGCAGCTCGCGGATGAGAACCTTAAAGGATTCCGGCACGCCCGGAGTCGGAATGTTCTGACCCTTGACGATGGATTCAAAGGTCTTGACACGACCGATGACGTCGTCGGACTTCACCGTGAGAATCTCCTGCAGCGTGTAAGCGGCGCCGTAGGCTTCCAGAGCCCAGACTTCCATTTCACCGAAGCGCTGACCGCCGAACTGCGCCTTACCGCCGGGCGGCTGCTGGGTGACCAGCGAGTACGGACCGGTGGAACGGGCGTGGATCTTATCGTCAACGAGGTGGTGGAGCTTCAGGAAGTACATATAACCGACGGTGACGCGGTTTTCAAAAGGTTCGCCGGTGCGGCCGTCGTAAAGCACGGTCTTACCGTCCTCGGCAAGCCCCGCGTTCCGCAGGCACTCGAAGACGTCTTCCTCGTTGGCGCCGTCGAAGACGGGGGTCATCACCTTCAGACCCAGCTTCTTGGCGGCCATACCGAGGTGCACTTCCAGCACCTGACCGATGTTCATACGGCTGGGAACGCCCAACGGGTTGAGCACGATGTCCAGCGGCGTGCCGTCCGGCAGGAAGGGCATATCTTCGGGAGGAAGGATGCGGGAAATAACACCCTTGTTACCGTGACGGCCTGCCATCTTATCACCCACGGAGATCTTTCTCTTCTGGGCAACGTAAACGCGAACTACCTTGTTAACGCCTGCGGGCAGCTCGTCACCGTTTTCACGGGTAAAGGTACGAACGTCAACGATGATACCGCTTTCGCCGTGAGGCAGTCTCAGAGAGGTATCGCGAACTTCTCTTGCCTTCTCACCGAAGATGGCGCGGAGCAGTTTCTCTTCAGCAGAGAGATCGTTCTCTCCTTTTGGAGTTACTTTTCCGACCAGAATGTCTGTAGATGTTACTTCGG
>JAZRZY010000024.1:0-2042 GCA_045601605.1 Eubacteriales bacterium | reverse complement strand
CATCGATTTTCTTCCCCTGTCCGTCGATTACGAAGAGCGTCTGTACGCCGTCGGCCGCATCCCCCACAGCTTCCTGCGCCGTGAGGGTCGCCCCACCGAGAAGGCCGTTCTGACCAGCCGCGTCATCGACCGTCCGATCCGTCCCCTGTTCCCGAAGGATCTGAGAAACGACGTCTGCATCTCCCTGCTCGTGCTTTCCGTGGAGCCCGACAATCTCCCCGAAGAGGTCGCAATGCTCGGCGCCTCCATCGCCCTGTCCATCTCCGACATTCCGTGGAACGGACCGATCGCAGGTGTGCTCGTCGGCCTCGTGGACGGCGAGATCGTCATCAACCCCACCGCAGAGCAGCGCGAAAAATCCACCCTCGAGCTGACCGTCGCCGGCAGCGCCGAGAAGGTCGTGATGATCGAAGCGGGTGCCAAGGAAGTGGACGACGACACGATGTTCGACGCCATTATGCGCGCCCATGAGGAGATCCGTGACCTCGTCAAGTTCATCAATTCCATCGTTGCCGAGATCGGCAAGAAGAAGTTTGATTACCCCTCCTGCAAGGAAGACCCCGAGCTCTTCGAGGCCATCAAGGAGTACTGCATCGAAGACGTCCGCTATGCCATGGACACCGACGACAAGAACGTCCGTGACGAGCGTATGCTCCCCATCACCGACCGCGTCAACGAGAAATTCGCCGACCCCGACGATCCCGCCCGTGCCGGCCAGATCGCCGAGTGCCTCTACAAGCTGCAGAAATACGTCGTTCGCCGCTGGCTCTTGGACGACGGCAAGCGCGTTGACGGCCGCCGTCTCGACCAGATCCGCCCCCTCTCCGCAGAGGTCGGCATTCTCCCCCGCACCCACGGCTCCGCGCTCTTCACGCGCGGTCAGACGCAGGCGATGACCATCGCCACCCTCGGCTCCATGTCCGATCAGCAGCTGCTCGACGGTGTGGATGACGAGGAGTTCAAGCGTTACATGCACCACTACAATATGCCCGGCTACTCCGTCGGAGAAGCGAAGGCTTCCCGCAGCCCCGGACGCCGCGAGATCGGCCACGGTGCCCTCGCCGGTCGTGCCCTTGAGCCGGTGCTTCCCTCCGTGGAAGAGTTCCCCTACGCGATCCGCCTCGTGAGCGAGATCACCTCCTCCAACGGCTCCACCTCGCAGGCCTCCATCTGCGGCTCCACGCTCGCTCTGATGGACGCCGGTGTCCCGATCAAGGACATCGTCGCCGGCATCTCCTGCGGCCTCATCACCGAGGGCGCCCGTTTCATGACCATGGTCGACATCCAGGGTCTCGAGGACTTCTTCGGCGATATGGACTTCAAGGTCGCCGGTACCAAGAACGGCATCACCGCCATCCAGATGGACCTCAAGATCGACGGTCTGACCCCCGAGATCATCCGTGAGGCCCTCAAGACCACCCACGAAGCGCGCAACTACATCATCGACGACATCATCAAGCCCTGCATCCCCGCGCCTCGCGCCGAGGTCTCCAAGTATGCACCGAAGATGATCTCCATGAAGATCGACGTGGAAAAGATCCGCGACGTCATCGGCAAGGGCGGCAGCGTCATTCAGGACATCGTTGCCAAGACCGGCGCCAAGATCGACATCGAGGACGACGGCAGCATCTTCATCGCCGCAGTCGATCCCGAAAGCGGCCGCCGCGCCAAAGAGATCATCGAAGAGATCGTCTTTGAGCCCGTTCCCGGCGAGACCTACCCCGGTAAGGTCGTCCGCATCATCGCCATCGGCGCCTTCGTCCGCTTCGCCGGCAAGGAAGGTATGGTTCACATCTCCCGCCTCGCCGACCGCCGCGTCGAAAAGGTCGAGGACGTCGTCGCAGAAGGAGACGAGGTTCGTGTCAAGTTCATCGGTACCGATGACAAGGGCCGCCTCAACCTCTCCCTCAGAGACGCCGACAAATAAGCAAAAAACCAAAAAAGAAGCACGCAAGTCGCCTGCTTGTTTTGTTTTGTTTGGTCGTGCTTATCTTCTTTCGGGAGAAAGAAGAAAAGAACCAAAAGAAGAAAGCCGAGTGAGG
>JAZRZY010000023.1:0-7151 GCA_045601605.1 Eubacteriales bacterium | reverse complement strand
TTTGAGGTTCTTTTTCGCTTTCGTTTGGCATTCGGTCGGGCGTTTGTTCCGGTTGAACAATTGAAGGTTGACACGCACAAAGAAACAAGAATAATGTTATCAAAATAAAAATGAAAACTTTCTTCATTGCCGTTTCTCCTTCATTTGAAAAATTGCTTGGGGTCAACTGTACGATATTCGCTTCCCGATGTATACACTCTCATCTCAAAATGAACATGTGCCGCGCTTGTATTTCCGGTCATACCCACTTTTCCTATAAAAGTTCCGGCTGAAATAGGAGTGCCTGCTGAATCAACTATTCATTTACATAATCAGAAATCAGAGAATTAAACTGTTCATCATCAAAAAAGAAATATCCATATTGGTTTGTTCCGGAACGATTAAAGCATTGCGCATCTGGGTGAATCAAATCAAAATCTCCGTTACTATAATCGATTCTAATAACAATATCCCGTTCATTCATTTGGCGCGGATCACCCCAATTTACGGAGTGATCCAGCTTGTTCAGATGACTCACAAATGTTTCGTGGTCGGATATTTGTGAAAGAATGGTGTATTCGTATCTGTATTCTCCTTCGACATACTTGTCAAGCTTAACGATTTGAATTGAAGCAACTTTCCCAATATCACAGACATACCTTTGGTCACCAAAAAAACCACAAGAACAACATGCAAATATAAGAATGATACACAGTGGAAATAAAATCTTCTTCATATTTATGTCTCCTTATTTAAAGAACAACTGAATCAAATCCCAATAAGAAGTATATCCGCCTTGCGGCAATGCGGGCTTCCAACTTTGCGAAAGAGTAGCTCCTCCCAATTTGTTAGCTTCCGCTTCCCAAGGATATGAATAGTAATCATATGGTAACTTCTTATTCCTATCTAACAAATTGATTGTAATAGAGGGAATGGTAACATCAGTTATATAACTACCGATTCCCATATTTTTCATTTGAACCGTATGTCCATATTCATGCTTTAAAGTGTTTGGGTTTTGCTGCTGTGTACTAAGACCGATAAAACCAAAAGAAAATGAGGCGTCAAAAGGCGTTTTTATTACTGGGACACCTTTATAACAAGAGAAATAGTTTGACGAAAATACAGTATCTTCACTTTCGTTATTTATATTAAAGTTTGATATATCATCAACTATATCGTCAACCAATTTTAAAAAAGGATTTTTAAAAGTTTGAATTGCAGTTTGAATTACACTCAAAGAAGCCTGCAACGCACTTTCATTTCCAATACCTACGGCTCCGGCTGAAATTTCATAACGGGTTCCTTTGCTATCTTTATGCATCACCGGATTGTTCCCGCAATACGCGTACATATTGTTTCCGACAATCCCTTGTCCGGTGGAGACGTAGCCGTCTGCGTTCAGCCATCTGCACGTCTCAGGATCATAGTAGCGACTGCCGCAGTAATACATGTCAAGATCGGCGTCGTAGTAGTAGCCCTTGTAGCGGAAGGGGTTGAGGGAGGAAAAGGCGTTATACGCACTTGCCCTTGTGACGCGGATCTGCATCCCCCACGGATCCGGATATTGGTAACGGATCGCCTGCGTGCCGTCCGCGGCAAAGACGTAGCCAACGTTGCCGTAGATATCGTACACATAGTAATACGTGTTTCCGTTATACTTTGCGGAGAAGGGTCTGCCTGCTTCATCGTAGGTGAAGTACAGGGTGTAAACAAGGTCACCGTCGGCGTCCGTCTGTGTTTCGCGAAGGAGAATCCCGTCGCTGTAGAAATACTCCGTGCGAACGCCGTCCACGGTCTTCGCACTTCGCATTCCGTCCGCGTTGTACTCAAAGGAGATGTTCTTCCCATCCACCACGGCAGAGGCGAGTCTGCGTCCGTTCTGCCACGTGAAGGTGCTTCCGTCGTAGTAGGTCAAGGGGTTGCCGATCGCGTCATAGGTAATGGCGTTGCCATTGTACGCCGTGAGCAGATCTCCCCAAGAGGCGTCGCCGTAGGTGTAGGTGTCGGTCACACCATCGAGGGTCTTTTGGAGAATGTTTCCGTTCTCGTCATAGGTGAACGCGCCGGAGGAATACCCGTACGAATAACTGTTGGTAAAGCCCGTGAGCTGATTTTTCGCGTCGTAGGTATAGGTGTAGCGCAGGGTATCACCCTCGTACTCGGCGGTGATATTCCCGTTTGCGTCGTACGTGTACGTGTGCTGTGCACCCGCGCCAACCTTAACGCCCGACACAACGGACGAGGTTTGGTTCGCCGTCGTCGGGTGGTTTAAGTAAGTGTAGTTCGTCTCCACGGGCGTCGTGGTGTTCAGCGTGGTCTTGGTGACGCGGTTTAAGGAGTCGTAGGTGTACGACTTGATGGGTACGTCATTGACCTTCAGCCCCGAGGGACGGTCGGCAAGCGCGCCCTCCCCGTAGGTCATCTCCTGCGTGACGGTCTCACCGCCGACGGTGTAGGAAAGCTTGTGCTGACGGCCGGCGTCGTCGTACTCGTAGGAGACGGTCAGTCCCGCGGAATCCTCCATGCGCACGAGGCGGTCTGCAAGGTCGTACACGTAGCGCGTCTCGGTGCCGTTCAGCTTATCTTTGAGAATGGCGAGGTTGCCGGAGTTATCGTACACGTACTCCGCCACGGTGGTACTGCCGTGCTTTTCACGGGTGACGCGGTCAAAGGAGTCGTAGGTGTAGGAGACGGTCGCGCCGTTGCCGTAAGTGGAGCTTGTCAGCGTACCTTTTGAGAGGTCGTAGGTATTGGTGACGAGGGTGCGGTCACCGACCTTGATCTGTTTGGTGTTTCCCGCCTCGTCGTAGGTGAAGGTGTACGTCGAACTCTCGGTTTGGATCTCGGAAAGGCGGTCGGCGGCATACGTATAACTGACCGTGCTGTCTCCTTGGGTAACGGTGAGAGGTGCGTTTGTGCTTGCGTCGTAGGTATAACTCGTCACGTTCCCCTTCGGGTCGGTGACGGAGGTCAGGGTACCCTTTGCCGTATTGTAGCTGTAGGCCGTCGTGTTCCCGAGGGTGTCGGTGGAAGACGTTTGGTAATTGCCGTTTGAGGTATATTCGGAGGTCGCCTCAAAGTAGGCGTCTGAGCTTCCTTTCGTCTTCGCCTTCTCTGCGTTGCCGAAGCTGCCATAGGTGTAAGAGGTGGTCACACCTGCGGCGGTCGCGGAGGTGGGGCGGTGCTTGTGCACCGAGCCGTAGGTGTACGTGTACTCGGTGCCCGTGGGGTTGTTCTGCTTGACCAGCTCGTTTGCCCCGCTGTACTCGAAGGTGCTCTCTTTTTCGGCGAGGTCGGAGGTGCTGACAACGTTTCCGTTTTCGTCGTATTTGTACGACTGACCGAAGGTCTCGCGGTAGAGCTCGGCCGCGTCAAAGTAAACCGCATTGACGTTCTTGTAATAGGTGAGGTAATACGTCAGGCGGGTATAATCGTAATTGGCAACGAAGACGGCGGAGAGCTTCTGCCAGTCGGTGGAGCCGAAGTTGAAGTCCACCTTCTTCTGCTCCAAAAAGTCGTCGCCTTTGTAGAACTCGAGAACGATGGAGAACGAAGCCCAGCGGCCCGAGATGCCCGTGTTCTTGCGCGAGGCGGCCTTGGCAAAGGCACCGAAGACGAAGCTGTCACCCTCGCTGCCTTGGATATACACGCTCTGCTGCAGATTCTTGTTGACGCCGGGCGCGCCGGTGATTCGATACGAGCGGGAGCCTTTGTACTTTTGGGTGACGGTGGCGTAGTCGGCGCTCGTCGTCTCGCTCGTCGTCCATTTCGTGGGGACGGTATCCGTGACGTCCTCCATACTGTGATTATACAGCAGGTTGATGCGGTTTGCAACCTCGCCCTTCTCAAACTGCACGGAGTCAAAGCGCGCGATGCCGTCCGCGCCGAGGATGCGCAGGCGAAGCACGATTCCGGACGCGCCGGAGGGGATGTTCTGCGTGACGCAAAGGCGCGTCCAGTCCGCGCCCGTGCCCGTCAGCGACGCGCTTCTCTTGGAGACGCGGTTCCCGTCTGCGTCGTTGTAGCTTAGGACGAGCTGTGCGCCGCCCCCCGTGGCGTGCGCGGTAAGCCCCTCCGTCTTGACGTAGGCGGAGAAGGTGTAGTAGCCCGCACCTGCGGGCAGGTCGCCCACGGTGTATTTACGGGCAATGACGGTCGCGCCGCCCGTGTCGGTCTTCTTGATATACAGACTGCGCGCGTCGAGGTGCTTCAAGGTGGAGTAGGTTGACTCGCCCGCGACGGTCGTTCCGACGGTCTCCTCCGTCCAGCCGGAGAGCGAGGGGTAAAAGCCGTGGTTGGTGACGAAATTGACCGTGGGTGTCTGCAGCTTGGAGGAGAGCGTGACCTTGTTCTTCTCTCCGCCCGAGGCGCCGTATTCGTAGTAGCGCGCCGCGCCCTCGGTGGGGGCAAGGACGTTGACCGTCTGACCGAAGGAGTTGAACTGGTACTCCGTTTTGCGGTTGTCGGCGTCGGTGATGACCGTGCGGTTGGGCGAGGCGTAGTTGAAGGTGAGACTGCTCATCTGAGTCCCGTCCGAGTCCAGACAGGCAAAGGTCGAAACTTGGGAAAACTCGCCTGCGTAGGAGACAGAAAGCTTCGTTGCGTCCGGATTTTTGACGGTTTTGAGCAGGTTCGGGGCAGTGCCCGTGCTTGCGTAATAAGAAAACTCGGTCTTGACGCCGTCGGGGTAGGTGATGGCGGCAAGCTTCGTGCCGCTGTAGGTGAAGGTGTATTCGCGGCCTGCGGGATCGGTGATCTTCGAGACCCGATTTGCGGAGTTGTAGGTGAAGCTGTAGTGTCGGTTCGCGCCGTCACGCACGGAGGAGATGCGGATCGGGTTTGAAGAGTAATTGACTTGAATGTAGTTGTCTTCAGGGTCAAGAATGCGGTACACTCTGCCGCCGGGATAGTAGAACTCGGTCTTCGTTCCGTCTTTTGCGGTGAGAACGTAGTAGGAAATCGAGTTGGTTTCGGAATTACGCTTGTATGAAAGCGTCAGACCGAGGCCGTCCTCATCCACCCATTTCTCGGTTGTACCGCTCTTTTTGGTAAAATAGTGGCACGTTCCGTCAGAGTCCAGAAGGTAGTACGGGTACTCCTCGGCAAGATCTCCTTCGGTGGTGCAAAGAAGCGTTTCAACGTTGAACTTCCAGCCGATTCCGGCCTTGGTGAACTTCGCCTCCGTCCGTACACCGGAGTTGTACACGAGGGAGAGCTCCACGGGCAGCCGAAGTCCGTCGGTCGCACAGACCGTCTGCAGGCTGACGAGGTTGCCGTTGAAATTGTTGACGGCCGCCGTGCCGTAGCGACCTGCCGAGACGGAGGAATACGTCCAGTAGTCCTCAACGCCCATCGTCTCACGGTAATTGACGTAGAAAACGGGGCCGTTGATCGCGTCGCTGGAGAACCAATAGACGAGGGGGCTCGTGCTGTCGGTATCGGCAACCTCTAAATAAATGCCGTAGTTTTCGCTGTGGCCCGTCGCCCACTCCTGCGCGGCGCGGGTGATGTCCAGCACGCTGTACTCGGTGACGGCGCTCGGGGTGGTGTAGTAGTCGAGCACGCGGCTCTCATAGGAGGGGGCGGCATCTCCCGCCATCACCACGTCTTCGGATACGGTTGCCGTGTTCCAGTCCGAGGTGACCTTATGCGCCTGCACGACGCGCCCGGCGCCGCAGGAGGTGTTCACTTGTGCGACGTGGAGACGCGCCTCCACCACGCGCACGTTGGGGGCTTCGTCCTGAAGCTCGGAAAAAAGATCTGCGTAGATGAGTGCGCCGACCTTGACGGTGGAGTTGTAGCGTCCTGCGCCGATCTCGGATTTGCTGGCGTTGAGCGAGGAAACGATGCTGTTAAACGTTGTCGTCGACGTTCCGCCGAGGTCGGTGACGGCGTAGTTGTCCTTGACGTTGTTGACGTTGTATTCGAGAAAAGACGGGTCGAGGGTGACGGGGTAGATGCGCGCGGGATCGGAAAGCCACGCGCGGCTCGGGGTGACGGTGTAGGTATAGCCGTCGCGCACCGAGGAGAGCGTGACGGAAACGTCAAAGCTCGTCTCTCCCGCCGCGTCGAAGAGATACGGGGCGGCGAGCTCAATGACGGGAGCTTCGTCCGCGTAGAAGAGCACCGCGCCCGATTCCTGCACCTCGGCGCGAAGCGTCGTTTCGAGACGGTAAGTATAGCTCGTCTCGGCGGGGAGCGCGAAGAAGACGAGGTTTTCTTTCAACGTTGTTCCGACAAGCGAGAAGGAGAGGTCGGTGTTTGCGAACACACCTTCGTAGTCCGCACCGGAATACAGCTTGTGCGGTGTGGTCAGCTCCGCTTCCAGTTCTTTGGAGAGTGCTTCGGCGGCGGCAAGCGTTTCGGTGCTTGCGCGGGAAAGCGTCTTGCTCTCGCGCAATTCTTTGGCACGGGCGAGGAGGACGTCCGCTTCGCTCTCCTCGGGCTGACGCGCCGCAGCAAGGGCAGCCGAGGTGTTCTGTAAGGTAAAGGAGACGCTGTGTTCCCCGATGGCGTAGGTGACGGGGGCGTTTGCCGTCAGGCTCGTCGGGAAGCTGATCTTCGCGGGCGAGGCGGTGGGGGCGAGCCTGCCGTTTTGCACCGTCAGGGTGTTGTCGATCTCACGGTATGCACCGTCCTCGAGGTAGTGCACGGGCGAGGGGTACAGCACCATGGTCTTCGACCCGTCGGAGGCGAAGAAGACCTTGCTGTTCTCGCTTCGTGCGTCGGTGTCCTCAGAAAGCAAAAACAGCGGCTCCCGTGACGCATCTGTCACAAGCTCCGCTGTTGAATCCGCTGAAATTTGGCCGAGGCTGCCCCCGTCCGCCGCAAAGCCGGACAACGGCAAACCCACCCAAAGAAGGGCAAGTGCTAACGCAGTGCTGAAAAACTGCTTTAAAAACCTTCCCGTATTTTTCATAGTTCGTCTCCTCGTGTACGATGGTGTAACTCTACATCAGGGTATCGCGGGGGGATTCGCTACGTTTATTATATGGGAAAATATGGGAACAGTCAAGGTAAAATCCGTCTTGAAGCTTGATTTTGTCGCACGCAACCAACACCCACCGCAAACGGCACCCGCAGTTTGGGTGCCGTTTGTGTGTGACGCTGTCTTTTCTTCTTCTTTACCTCGGCTTTTCTTTGCTTCTTTCTTTTCTCCTGAAAAGAAA
>JAZRZY010000022.1:0-4022 GCA_045601605.1 Eubacteriales bacterium | reverse complement strand
CTTTCTCTTTGCCCGTGCCAAGGGCGTGGAGACGTCTCGCCTTTTCGCGGGGCTTCTCGCGCTCGGAGCTCTTTTGAGCTTGTTCGGGGACGCCGGCACCGCCGTGCGCGACGCCGCCGAGGAGGCGCGACTTTCTCCGTTTTCGCAACGCGGGGAGGCCTGCTCTGTCACCTATGAGATCACCGATCGCGCGGGGGAGCTTGCTCTCGTGCGCCTTTCGGAGGTTGACGGTGTTCGGATGTCGGATCTTCTCTGCCTCTTTTCCGAAGAAGGTCGGATCGGGGACGTTCTCACGGCGTCTGCCACGGTTGCGGAAGCACGGCTTACCGAAGGGGAGCGCTTTGCTCTGCGCGGCGAGATGCCCCGCTACGAACTCGTGCTGCAGGGAGAGCCGAGCGTTCTGGGAACGAGCGAAAATCTGCTTTCCCGCCTTCGCGTCAAGGTGTCCGACGGCTTCGGTGCGTTGAAGAGCGGCTCGCTTTTGCGCGCGCTCGTCCTGGCGGATAATTCCGAACTTTCTTCAAGCCTCAGGGACGATCTTTCCGCCACGGGACTCAGTCATCTCATGGCTCTTTCGGGGCTTCATCTGGGGCTGATGATGACAGCGCTTCACCGTCTTCTGGGCGCACTTTGGATCGATCGGCGCGTGCGCCTTTGTCTCGTGCTGTTTTTCGGCGGGTGGTTCGTCATTCTCTGCGGGGTGCCGATGTCTCTTCTGCGCGCCTACGTCATGATGGTGCTTGCCGCCGCAGCAGAGCTTTTGCGCCTGCGTCAAAGCGCGGTAGAATCCCTCTTTTGTGCAGCCGCTCTCATCGTTCTTTTCGATCCGGCGGCGTGGTCGGACGTGGGCTTTCGCCTGAGTGTTCTTGCCACGCTCGGAGTTCTTCTCACCTCTCCTGCGGCGGAGAAAAGCTTCGCATCCTCCCGCATTGCAAAGCGCCTTTCGGAGTCTTTGCACGCTGTGGGATTTCTGCGTCTTGCGCGGGGCGTGTGGAGCTCCGTTTGCGTTTCCTTTTTCGCACTCCTCTTCACCCTTCCCACGACGCTCTCTGTCTTCGGTCGCGCGGCTCTGCTTTCGCCGCTTTACGGGCCGCTGTTTCTCGTGCCCTTTTATCTTTTGCTGATCCTCGGATTTTGCGCGCTCTTTCTCTGTCTGTGCTTCGGCTCGCTCCCCGCCTGTTTCATTGAACTGACGGATGGGGCGGCGATCCTCTTTTGTCGGCTTCTTTCGGCTTGCGCCCGCATTTCTCCGACGATTTCCCATCAGCGGGAGGAGGCGCTTCTCTGTGCGGTGATTTCGCTGATCCTTTTCGGTCTTTTCGTGCTTTGGTACAGGGTTCGTTTCAGGGTGGCGTTTTGCGCGCTTCCGCTTTTCTTGGCCGTTCTTTTCTCGGCGGAGGCACTCTTCGGCACCGCTTTTGTCTCGGGGGAGGATCTGTGCCTCTTCGGCAATACGGAGGAGTCCTGCCTGCTTGTCTCCGCCGAGGCGGGACGCGTTCTGTTCATCCACGAGCGCGGCGAAAACACGGCGGATCTTGCGTTTCTTTCCCGCGGGGGAGACGAGGCGCTTGATGCGGTCGTGTTCGTCGATGCGGGGGCTCATACGGCAGACCGTGCCGTTCGGCTTTGCCAAAGGGTGCGTGTCGGGTGCCTGTATCTGCCCGAAACGGCGGAGGACGAGGTTCTTTTCTCCGCACGCTCTGCCTTGGAGGAGGTGGGGACGGCCGTCTCTACGTATGCTCCGGGCACACGGTGGACGCTCTGCGAGATCACGGTCGTTCCGATGCTTGGGGAGCAGTCCGTTCTCCTGGAAACGGCAGGGCACACGATCCTCTTTTCCGATGCGGAGGGTGTCGTAGATGCAAACGGAGCGGAGCTTTTGTTTTTCACGGGGGAAGGCGAGGTGACGGCAGGGGATTCTTGCATCCTGTACGCCGCGGAAAAGCCCGCGCATTGGCAGGGGGAGTACGTCGCTCTTTCGGGCGCGGATGCCGTTGTATCGCTCGCCTCGCTCGCCACTTGAAAAAAGATCCTTGAGGTGGTACACTTACAAAAGCACCGTCACCTCTCGACTTTACTTGTTGTTACGTCTGTAAAAAGGGGAACATTATGGTTACAACCACCATGACCGCCGCACTTTGCGGATTGGAGGGCTTTGCCGTCACCGTGGAGAGCTTTTCGGAAAAAGGCTCTTTGCCTACCATCGAGATCATCGGCCTGCCCGATACCTCGGTCAAGGAGGCGCTGGAGCGCATCCACGCCGCCTGTTCGGCAAACGAATTGCCCTTCCACAAGGGGCGCACCACCATCAATCTCGCGCCCGCAGACCGCAAGAAGGTCGGCTCCTCCTTTGACCTTGCCATTCTTCTTTCTCTGCTGAAGCAAAACGTGCTTGCTGAGACGGACTTGAGCCGCAAGTGCTTCATCGGAGAGCTTTCGCTGTCCGGCGAGGTGCGCTCGTGCCGAGGCGTCTTGCCGTTGGCACTCGCTGCGCGGGATGCAGGGTGTACGGAGATCTACGTGCCCGTTCAAAACGCCGCGGAAGCGGCGGTGGCGGAGGGCATCACCGTTTACGGCGTGCCGCACATCAAGGAGTTGCTTGCCCATCTTTCGGGAGAGCGTCTTCTTGTGCCGATACCGCCCGTGGTGCCGACTGCCGTGGAGCGCTCCCGCGCCAAGGTGGACTTTTCCGAGATCCGCGCGCAGGCTCTGGCAAAGCGCGCGTTGGAGATCGCGGCGGCAGGCAATCACAACGTTTTGCTCATCGGGCCTCCCGGAAGCGGCAAGAGTTTGCTTGCGAGCGCAATGTGCTCCATTTTGCCGGAGATGAGCTTTGAGGAAATGGTGGAGACCACCAAGGTCTATTCGGTCAGCGGACTTTTGCGGGAGGGGGAAGCGCTCGTCACTGCGCGCCCGTTCCGCGCGCCGCACCACACGACTTCGCCTGCGGGGCTTGCGGGCGGCGGTACCGTGCCGAATCCGGGCGAGATCTCGCTTGCCTCGGGCGGCGTTTTATTCTTAGACGAATTGCCCGAATTTGATAAGCGCTCTTTGCAGATCTTGCGCCAGCCATTGGAGGATCACACCGTCACCGTCACGCGCGTCGGAGGCAAGATGACCTTCCCTGCGGATTTTACGCTCGTCTGTGCGATGAATCCTTGCCCTTGCGGCTATTTTGGGAGTCCGGATCACAATTGCACTTGCACGCAGGCGGCGATCGAACGCTATCAGGCGAAGATCTCGGGGCCGCTTCTGGATCGCATCGACCTGCAGATAGAGGTGCCGGCCGTGACCTTCGGGGAGATCACGGGGAAGAAGGATGAGACCGATTCCGCCGAGGTGCGCCGCCGCGTCAATGCCGCGCGCGCCTTTGCCAAACAGCGTTTGGCTTCCGTCGGTGCCGCCTCCAACGGCCGCCTGACGGGCGAGGAGACGAAACAACTTTGCGTCTATACGGAAGAGGCGCGCGAGATCCTCGCACAGGCCTTTGAACGGCTCGGACTTTCCGCACGCGGCTACGACCGCATCCTGCGCGTGGCGCGCACCATCGCAGATCTTGCGGAAAGCGAACTCATTGAAGCCGATCACATCTTGGAGGCGATCCAGCTTCGTGCCCTTGATCGCAAATATTTCGATCATTGAGTCGTTCTTTCTTTTCACGAGAAAAGAAAGAACCAAAGAAAAGCGAAACGAAAAAAGAAAAAAGAAATCCTCGTTAGAAAAGCCGCCCGAACACGGGGTCGTTTTGATCTGGATACGAGCGAAGAGGCGTTTTTTCACGAGAAAAGAAAGAACCAAAGAAAAGCGAAACGAAAAAAGAAAAAAGAAGCTCTCATCAGAAAACGCGCCCGACCACGGGCGCGTTTTGATCTGGATGCGAGCGAAGAGGCGTTTTTTCACGAAAAAAGCGTCAATTCAAAGGAAAATTTAAGCTTTGATCAGCGCGTCGGAGAGCGCGCAGAACTCGTGAAGGTCAAGCGTGTCCCCGCGTCGCGCGGGGTCGATCCCGGCGCGTTCCAATG
>JAZRZY010000021.1:0-6448 GCA_045601605.1 Eubacteriales bacterium | reverse complement strand
CCGCCGCCGAACTTACCTCCGGCATGCAGGACGGTAAAGACCACCTCGGTCGTGGGGATGCCCGCCTTCGGGTGGATGCCCGAGGGGATGCCGCGCCCGTTGTCCTGCACGGAGACGGATCCGTCCGAGTGCAGAGTGACGGTGATCTCGTTGCACTTGCCCGCAAGTGCTTCGTCGATGGAGTTGTCCACGATCTCATAGATCAGGTGGTGCAGACCGCGCTGGTTGGTGGAGCCGATGTACATACCGGGGCGCTTCCGCACCGCCTCAAGGCCTTCCAAAACCTGAATTTGATTGTCGCCGTACTGCAGATCTTTTACTTCTTGTGTGTCAGTCAAGTTCGTTCCTTCCTTTTCTCGTTCGCCAACGGGCAGAAAGCGTACTGCTCTTTTGGCGAGACAAATATAAAACGGCTTCTTTTCCCTGCTCCTGTACCAAAACGAGTGACAGGGGCAAGGTGTCGGAGCAGTCGATGACCAGCCCCTCTTCTTCCTTCTGTTTCCAGAAGGTGCGGGTGGCGCGTCCTCGGGAGGCCGTATCGGCATCGAGGATGAAGACCACGTCGCTTTTTTTCACGCTGAATGCGTCACCAAGTTCCAAAAACATCAGCGGAAAGTTCCTCCCTTGACCAAGATGCGGTTTGCTCCGAGCAATTGCTTTTTGCGTACGGAGTCGCAGAAGGTCAATATCGTTTGCTTTCCTTCCAATTTGGAAAGCACAAAATCACGTCTTTTCCGATCCAGCTCCGACAGCACGTCGTCGAACAAGAAGACGGGCGTTTCCCGCAGGTGCGCCTCGGAGATCTCCCCTTCGGAAAGCTTCAGCGCAAGCACGATGGAGCGCTGTTGCCCCTGCGAGGCAAACGAGCGCGCCGGATGCTTGTCTAAAACAAGCTCCAGATCGTCCCGATGCACGCCGTGCACGGGGAAGCCCAAGCGGATATCGCGGTCGATGTCCTGCTCCAGACGCTTGGTGAAAAAGTCGATCATTTCCTCTTTTTCTCGGATCTCGGCGGGAAGATCCGTCTCGTAGGAGAGGGAAAGCTCCTCGCGTCCGTCGGAAATGCGGCGGTACTGCTCCTTGGCGTGAGGCAAAAGCTCCTCGACGTAAGCGCGGCGCTTTTCCGCGATCCTTGCGCTCATTTTGGCAAGCGGCTCGTGGTAGAGGGAAAAAAGTTCGCGCTTTTTGGGATCCTCCTTCGCCTGACGAATGAGACTCAAGCGGATCTCGTAGAGCTTCTTGTATTCGTTTAAGTACGAGGGATACATCGGATCGATCTGGCTGATCGCTCCGTCCAAGAAAGAGCGGCGCACGGCAGGCCCCTCCTTGACCATGGAAAGATGCTCCGGCACGAACAGCACCGTGGAAAGACTTCCGATGACCTCGGAAAGCTTTGCGGCGCGCACGCCGTTTTTGTAAAACGCCTTTCCTTCACTTTTGGAGAGTGTGGCACGCATCCTCGCCGAGGGAAACGCGGCGGTGGCATACTCCGCCTCCACGGAAGCCTGACGCCTCTCGTGCAGGATCATTTCCCGCATATGGCGGGTGCGAAAGGATTTTCCCGCGGAGAGAAGATAGATCGCCTCCAAAAGCGAGGTCTTTCCCTGCGCGTTGTCTCCGAACACAAGATTGACCCCGTCGTCAAAGGAGATCTCTGCCTTCTCGACGTTGCGAAAATCCGAAAGTTTGATCTTTTTTAAGACCATTACTGCATACGCACAGGAAGCAGGAGATAGTAGAAATCCTCCCCTTCCGTCGGACGGATGACCGCTCCGCTGACGGGATTGACGAACTGAGCGTACACTTTCTCTTCCGTAAACAAGAGAGCCCCGCGCACGGCCTCCAAGAAATAACGGTTGTTAAAGCCGATGGTGAGTCCTTCTCCCTCGATCTCGGCGGAAAATTCTTCTTCCACCTTGCCGTTTGCGGTCTGGCTCTTCAAATAGACCACGTCTCCGGACACGGTGATGGCAAGAGGACTGCGGGCGTTGTCGTCGATGACGAGCGCACAGCGCTCCACACTTCCCTCTGCCTCCAGAGGATCAAAAAGAACGGTGCAGGAGAACGCCTGCGGCAGACTCTTTTTATAATCGATAAAATCTTCCTCAATGAGACGGGAGAAGAAGATGAGTTCTTCAAATTCAAAGATCACGTGGCGGCGCGTGAAAATGACTTTCAGCTCCTCTTCCCCGTCGGAGAGCAGTCTCTGCAGTTCCCCGAGTGTGCGACCGGGAATGATGAGGCGCTCGGAAAGCTCGTTCGTGCAGGGCTGAGTCGTTTTGGAAATGCGGTAGCCGTCACAGGAGACGAGCGTCAGCTTTTCGGGCGAAAGCTCAAAGAGCACACCCGTGAGGGCGGGCTTTATGTCCTTCGTCTGAACGGAAAAAAGGGTGGCTCCGAGCATTTTTTTCAAGACGCCCTGAGCGATGACGAAGCTCTTGTCTCCGCGCAGCTCGGGAAGCGCCGGAAAGTTTGCTTCGCTCATACCGGCGATCTCAAGCTTGGATTTGCGGCAGGAAATGGTCGTCAAAAACTTATCGTCGTTGGAAATGGAAACTTCCCCCTCCGGCAAGGAGCGGATGAAGGAAACCAACTTCTGCCCGGGCAAAAGCAATCCGCCGGGAGCAAGCACGCTTGCGCTGAAGGTGGTCTTCACACCCTTGGAATTGTCAAACGCCAAAACCGTAACTTTTCCCTCTTTTTCGTCTGCCTGAAAATACAGACATTCCAATGCGGGAAGCGTTCCCTTGCCGCTGACGGCACACAGGGCGGGGGTGATAGCATCAAGCAGTTCTTTTTTCTCCATGCGGATAAACATCGTTTTTCTCCTTTTTGACGGCAGGATATTCTTATCTTTTTTTATATCTTAGTAGTAATAGTAGTAGGGGGTGTTTGCTCTGTGAAAAAGGGCAAAAAAGGGCGGGGTTGTAAGAAAAAACAAAATGAAAAACTCTGTTGATAACTTGCACAGTCTTCCACACTTTTCCACGTTTGTCAGCGGCGCACCTCGCGCATCAGTTCCTTGATCTGGCGGGCAAACGCGGGATTTTCCGCCACTTCCTGTTCCATTTTCTTTAAGGAATTGATGACGGTGGCATGGTCACGATCCAGCGCACGGCCGATGTCCACCAAAGGCAGATCGGTCAGCTTTTTCAAAAGATATGTGCAGGCGTGACGCGCGGCGGCGATCTCACGGGTGCGGCGGCGGCCTTTGATCTCTTCCACGGGAACGCCGAGCGCTTCGCTGACGGTGCGGAAGATCTTATCGATCGTCACGGAGAGGGGCTCCGTTCCGGAAATGAGGTCCGAAAGACAGCCCTTTGCCATGGCAAGGTCGATGTTGACGCCGTCGAGATAGCTTCTCGCCTGTAATTTTTTGACGATGCCTTCGATTTGGCGCACGTTGTCTGTGATCTGGTCGGCCAAGAAGAGCGTGACGTCGTTGGGCAGATCAATGCCGAGCAGTTCGCTCTTCTGCTTGAAGAGAGCCATACGCAGTTCCAAGTCGGGGCGCTGGATGTCTGCGGTCAGACCCCAGGCGAAACGGCTCTTGAGGCGTTCGTCAAGCACTTGAAATTCCTTCGGCGGGCGATCGCTCGAAAGAATGATCTGCTTGTTCTTTTCGTGCAGAACGTCGAAGGTATTGAAAAATTCGACCTGTGTGGCCTCACGCCCCGCGATGAACTGAATGTCGTCCACGAGAAGCACGTCAATGTTGCGGTATTTCTTGCGGAAGTAATCCATTCTTCTCTCACGCAGGCTGTCCACGACCTCGTTTGTGAAGTCCTCGCCGCGCACGAGCAGAACGCGGGCTTTCTTTTTCTTGATCAGCTCGTTTGTAATAGCGTAAAGAAGGTGCGTTTTGCCCACGCCGGGCGGTCCGTGCAAAAACAGCGGGTTTGCGGCGCGTGCGGGATTCTGCGCCACGGCAAGACAGGCGGAGTAGGCAAACTGATTTGAGGCGCCCGTGATGAAATTATCAAACGAGTAGCGGTCGTTGTAAGTCAGATTTGCTTCAAAGGGGTTCTCCGAGAGATCCTTCTTGCGCTCCGGCTTTTTCACCTCGACCTCGCGGGCGAACAGCTTGGGATCGGAGAGCTCCTTCTTCGTCAGATATTCGACGGAGGAAAAGACGCCCGTGGGCACACCGCCCTCCGTGAGGTGGTATTCGATCGCCTTTTCCAGAGCGGAGGAAGGCTCCTCCAAATGCTCCTTGGAAAGGAAAATGGCGCGCACGGGAAACCCGATGGTTTCCTCCAACGCTTCCTCGATGGTACGCAGGTAGCGCGTGGCGAGAATGGTGAGCTTAAAATCCTGCTCCACGCTGATGTAGGCCGCGGTATCCGTCAGCCTGAGAAGGGCGAGGTCGCGGAACCACAGCGTAAACGAGGGCGGCGAAATAGAGGTCTTCGTCTGAATGAGCGACAAGACCTGATTCCAAAGTTCCTGAAGTGATGTCATACTGTCCTTTCCGAATCAAAAGACCGCAAGATTTGCGATATCCAGTGATGCAAAATACGCTTCGTTTAAGACAAATCCGTCTTCGCTTTCCAAGAGGGCGTCTTCCCTGTCGGAAATGAGCTTGAGTAAAAGGGCGTCGGAATTTTTCTCAAGGAAGCTTTCCGACAGAGCTTCTTTTCGCACGAGGTAGCGGCCTTTTGCGGCCTTTACCTCGAAAAGTTCGTTTTCCGTCGCTTCTTTTAAGGCCGTCTGCAGAGCGATCGGGCTGACGGAGGAGAGCAGGAAGGTATCGGCCTCTCCCTCTTCGTGCGAGAACGCATCGCTCTTCTCCAGATAATCGGAAAACGGCTTTCCGCTCTCAATCCCCTTTTTTGCCGCCTCAAAGAAGGCGGTGCGCTCTTTTTTCTCGGCTTCATCCAAGGGGACGGTCTTGCCGTTTTGCAGGGTGACGTCCGTCTCGTTGACGTAGAGATAGACTGCGGTGACGTAGTTTTCTTCGTAATACGTCTGTACGTCTGCCTGTGTCAGAGAGGTCAGGGGATGATTGTAGTAGGAGCGCATTCCGAGCTGGGAGAGTGCGTCAAGCTCGTAGTAGGAGAGGATGAGGTCGTAATCAAAGCCGTAGCCCGACATATAGCTGTCAAACGCGTCCCGACTGCCGAAGGAGGAGACGATGTTTTCCACGTTTTCTTTTGCCGACTCCTTTTCCTCCTTGCCGAGGACGAGGTCTTCCTCCTTTGCGTAGGCGGCGTAGAAGAGGGTCATCTTCATCGTCTTCAAGGTGTTTTCCAGCGCGACGTCGGCGTAGGTCTCACCGTCTCCGAGATCCGTCGTCCAGATGGAGGGATCGTCCGTCAGATTTTGTGTGGTGCCCGTCAGCGTGGAGAGCATCTTCGTTTTCGTCAGGGTCAAAGCATAGGAAAACAGACGCTCGTCGAGGGTGACCCCCCGATAAGAGAGGACCGTGTTCTGCGCGCAGGCGCACAGGGGAAGGACCCCGAGAAGAAGCGCCAGAAAAAGGCAGAGGGAGCGTGTTTTCAGAGCCATAAAAACCTCGCGGTTTTCTCCCCCCTTTAGGGGGGAGAAATTTTTTTCAATCCATTATAGCACAACGCGAAAAAAAAGGCAAGTTATCCACAGCGGAAAAAACAAAAAATTTTTCCGTAAAAAGCGTGGAAAAACACCTTGAAAAACAAGAAAAAGAGCCTGTTTTTCCACAGGCTCTTTCGCTTTTCGGGTTTTATTTTTTCAGATCCTCCGAGAAGGCGCGGTAATGGAAGAAGAAGTCCTCGACGGCCTCGATCGGATCCTGATTCAAAAGGCGCAGGTTGAGCCGCTTGCGCTCGCCTGCCGAGGCGTAGAAATACCGCCCGTACACGGCGGAGAGCAGGGCGACGAGCGCCTCGTCGAACTCCGGCGCAAAAAAGGAGAGCACGTTCTCCGTGAGACTGACTTTTTCAAAGCCGAAGGAGAGCGCTTCACGCCTCAGACGAGAGACCAAAAAGAGATTTTCCGCCTCCGCCGGCAGGGGGCCGAAGCGATCGGCAAGCTCACGGCGCAGAGGCGCCTCTCCCGCTTCGTCCGTCAGGGCGGAGAAGCGCTGATACAGGGCGATGCGATCCGCCGCGGAGGGCACGTAGCTCTCCGCGAGGCGGGCGCGGATGGGCAGATCGATGTAGCAATCGGGCGTTTTTTCCGGCACCTTTCCCTGTTCCTCCAGGACGGCATCCTGCAGGATGCGCATATAGAGATCGTACCCGATCTTTTCCATATGGCCGGACTGTGCGGCACCGAGCAGGCTGCCTGCACCGCGCAGCTCCAGATCGCGCATGGCAAGCGAAAAGCCGCTTCCGAACTTGGTAAATTCGCGGATGGCCTCCAAGCGCTTTTCTGCGATCTCGGGGAGGGCGCGCATTGCGGGGTAGGTGAAATAAGCGTAGGCGCGGCGCCAGGAACGCCCCACGCGGCCGCGCAGCTGATGCAGCTG
>JAZRZY010000020.1:0-2966 GCA_045601605.1 Eubacteriales bacterium | reverse complement strand
GACTGTCCGCGAGGAGGTGTGACGAATGAAAAGAACCTACCAGCCCAAAAAGCGCCAGAGACAGAAGGAACACGGCTTTCGTAAGCGCATGAGCACCAAGAACGGCCGCAAGGTTTTGAAGCGCCGTCGTCAGAAGGGTAGAGCTCGTCTCTCTTATTGAGAGAGGGGCCTGTCTCGCTTTGCCGAACGTAAAAACCCGCCGGGACTCCGCACAATGCGGCTACGGTGGGTTTTTTTACCACATTGGAGTCGTATGAATCAGCCCCCCCGCTCCGTCAAGGAGTCCTATGTATTTTCCCGCGCGTATAAGAAGGGGAAGAGCGTGGTGACTTCCCACGCCGTCCTCTATCTTTTGCCGCGCAAAAAGGGCAGCGGCCTTAGGCTTGGCATCACCGTATCCAAGAAGCTCGGCGGGGCGGTACAGCGCAATCGCGTCAAGCGCCTCGTGCGCGAGAGCGTACGCACCCTTGTTTCCGATTTGCATAAAACAGACGCCGCCCTCATCGTGGTGGCGCGCAGCCGCGCCTTTTCCAAGCGGCTGAAAATGCCCGTTCTGCGGCAGGTCTTGGAGGAAGGGATGCAGTCCCTTGGCGTTTTGTGAGACGCCTGTTTGTCCTGCCCATCCGCTTTTATCAGAAATACATTTCCGTGCACCTCGGTGCCCATTGCCGCTTTACGCCGACCTGCTCGGCCTATGCCGTTACGGCGATCACCCGCTTCGGCGTCTTAAAGGGGCTATGGCTTTCGCTTCGCCGCGTCGTCCGTTGCAATCCCTTCGGCGGCTACGGATCGGATCCCGTGCCCGAAACGTGGGAAGCTTACAAACAGAAAAGAAACGCTCAAAAGAGAGGAACCAGATAAATGGATATTGCACAAATCATCTGTACCCCGTTTTCGTATATCGTCTCGTGGGTCAACGAGATCTCGGGCAGTTACGTTCTTGCCCTGCTTGCCTTCACCGTTGTGATGAAGCTTGTGATGTTCCCGTTGTCCATCAAGCAACAGAAGAACTCGGTGCGTCAGGCAAAGCTGCGTCCCCGCGAGGAGGCCATCCGCGCAAAGTACGCGGGCAGAACCGATAAGCCCACCCAGCAGAAGATGCAGCAGGAGATCATGGAGATGTATCAGGAGGAGAAGTTCTCCCCGCTCTCCGGCTGTTTCCCTCTGCTCATCCAGCTGCCTCTGCTTCTCATCCTGTACGGCATCGTGCGTCAGCCGCTTCTGTACACGGCCCGTTACACGAACGATGAGATCAACGTGTTGAACACGGTGATGGCACTCACCGAGCATTACGATGCCCGTCTTGCCATGGAAGGCGCCAAGGGCGGCGAATTCTCCTTGGAACGCAACGAGGACGGCTCGTACATTTTCTACGATCCCCTGACGGGTAAGGATTGCCGTGTGGTCGAGAAGGCGGAAGGCAACCAGACCTCCTTGGTCTTCTACGAAGAGAAGAGCGAAGGCAAGTTCAAGAAGGATCCCGTCAAATTCATAAAGAAAACTCCGCACGTTTATGCGGATGAGAATACGGGAGAAGAGACCTTGGCAGGCCTTCCCGCCTATCCGATGACACAATCCGGCGCGCAGAAGGATCAGTCTGCAATGGTCAACGTTCTCAAGCACAATGCCGCGCATTACGAGAAGTATTACGACGTCGTCAGAGACGGAAAAGCAGGCGACTTCTCCACGGCAAAGGAATTGGATCTTGCGAACAATCTGCCGAACTTTGAGCTTTTCGGCGGTGCCATCGACCTCGGCGCCACTCCTGCGCTGACCGAGATGAACTGGCTTCTCATCTTCCCCGTGCTCACCTTTATCACCTCTTACGGCAGTCAGTGGCTGACCCGTAAGTACACCTATCAGCCCGCAACTACGGCAGAGAGCCAGAGCTCGATGCGTATGATGAACGTTATGATGCCGATGATGAGCGTCGCCATTACGTTCATGGTTCCGTGTGCCCTTGCGGTGTACTGGATTTTGCAGAATCTCATTTCGCCCTTGCAGCAGATCATCCTTGCCAAGTGCTGGCCCGTGCCGAAGTACTCGGAGGAGGAATTGAAGAAGCTGAAGAACGAATACGTTGCAAAGCAGAAGGGCAAGACCGATAAGAAGAGCATCCCTGCGCCCAAGCGTCGCTCTCTCGTCTATGACGATGACGAGGAGGAGACTCCCGTCGCAGAAGAGACCCCTGCCGAAAAGCCCGCGAAGGCGAAAAAGAAGGCGAAGAAGGCAGAGGAAGAATCGCCCATCGGGAAGGCCGACTTGAAATAAGGCCTTCGAAACATAGCACATCCAAAGAAGGAGGAACGTATGCAAAAACGAGAGATCTACACGGCAAAAACCGTGGAAGAGGCCGTCCAACAGGCCGCAGAGCATCTCGGCGTGGCAGTCAATGATCTGAATTATTCGGTCATCGACGAGAGCCGCAAGGGCTTTCTCGGCCTCGGCAGCGAGGTGAGGATCGAAGTCTGCTTCGACATCACCGCCGAAGAGGGTGCCCGCGGATTCATGGAGCAGGTTCTCTATGATATGGGTCTGGAAGACTCGAAGGTGGAAACCGCACGCAACGAGGACGGCGACGTGGTCGTCACCGTCAGCGGAGAGAACCTCGGCGCCGTCATCGGCCGTCACGGCGAGGTGATGGACTCCCTGCAGTATTTGACGAGCCTGGTCATCAATCGCGGCAGAAACGATTATACCCGCGTCATTTTGGACATCGAGGGCTACCGCGCCAAGCGTGCCCAGTCGCTGACCGAGCTTGCCGAGCGGATGGCAGAGCGCGTTGCACGCACCGGCCGCGCCGTGACCTTGGAGCCGATGAACCCTTACGAGCGTCGCATCATCCATTCCCGCGTGCAGGACATCGAGGGGGTCACCACCTTCTCCGTCGGCGAGGGTGAGGATCGCAAGATCGTCGTTGCACCCGAGGGCTCGGATCCCGAGACCATCGAGAAGTCGGATCGTAG
>JAZRZY010000019.1:0-2114 GCA_045601605.1 Eubacteriales bacterium | reverse complement strand
GTATGAGCATCGTTGCCGCCGTAAATTGCCTCACGGACGGCGCGTTTCACCGCCGTTTTCTTGCGGATCCCGCACTTTCGGCGATGCAGTCCTTGACACAGGAGCAGATCCCTGCCGAAGCGCGCGTTTTTCGTGCGCCCGCCGTGGCGGAAGTGCCTTCCGCTTCGCCCGAGGGCTCGGGGCTCTGTCGTTTAGAAGACGGGCGCGAGGGCGCTTTGGTGCTGCAGTCTTCCGCTCTCAGCCTGTCCTGCGGCTTTGACGGAATGCTTTCGGTGCTTTGGCGACAGGACGGAGGGCTTTTGCTCTTTCGTCCGGAGCAGGGAGAGCGCGGCGGCCTTGCCCTCTATGCTCTGGTGGACGGCGTTTTATATTCCACCTTGGAGGAGGCAAATCCGAAGGACGCCCTTCGCAGATTGGAGCTTTTGCCCGACGGTGTGCGCTTTTCGGTGAGTCGCGGAGGCGTGCGCGTGCTTTTCTCCGTCTGCCTTTCGCACCCGAATTCAGCGCTCTCCTGCCGCTGTGAGGTGTTCGGTCAGGCACGTCGGATCCGCGCGTTTTTGTCCGTCTCTCCGCTCTTTTCTTCGGAAAAAGCCTATTTTGCCCATCCCGCGTTTCGGGCACTTTCGCTGTCGTTTCGCCGTACCGAAAAGGGCGTTTTCGTCTTTGCCCGACAGCGCGGCGGGCGGGAATACGTGATGACGCTGTCAGAGGAGCGGGGCGCAAGCAAGGGGAGTTTGCAAACCCTGTTTGCAGAGGAGATCGCCGACCTCGGCGGTGTGCGCGGGGCGCTTTTCTCCCGCTTTGTAAGAGGCAAACGCGAGGGCATTTTGAGCCCGCCGCAGATCCTTGTTTCCCGTACGCTTGAACCTTCGGTGCGCGGGGGCGGAACGCAGCACTGCTTCGTGCTCGGCATCGGAGAGAGCCCCTCGATGGCTCTTGCCGCCGCAGAGGGGCTTCTTACGGAGGGGGCGGCGGAGAAAAACAGCCGCCGAGACCGAATGCTGTCTTTGCGTCTGCGCGCTATGGAGAGCGCGGGCCTTTCCTCCTTGACGGACGCCTTTTCCGCGTCGCTGACACACGCGGTTCTTTCGGCGCGGCGCGTGCGTACGGCAGAGACGAAAGAACGCTTTTTGCGCGAGGAGCTGTATGCTCACTCTGTTTCGGGGGATCTTCCCATCGTCTTTTGCAGGGTGGGGAAGGGGGCGTCGGATCGGATCGATCGCCTTTGTGCTCTGTACCGTTATCACGCCATTTGCGCGCTTTCCTACGATCTCGTTTTCTTTTCGGAGGCGGGCGGCTATGAGCGCGCGGGTCTGACGAAGGCGCTTTCCGCAGTGCGTGCGGCGGGTGCGGAATACCTCTTGTCCCGCGCGCAGGGCGGCATCTTCCTCATCGAGGGAACGGCGCGAGACGGCGCGCTGTTTGAGTGCGCCGCGTGTGCCTCCTTTGCGACGGACGGAACGGAGATTTTTTTGCCGCCGCCGCCAAAGAGAGAGCGTTGGAGCGTGCCGAACGCGGCGGCAAAGAAGCCGTCCTCGGCTCTCGGCGCACGCTTTACGGAAGAGGGCTTTCTCTTGGAGAAGGACGTATATGACCCGCCGGAACAGTTTGCTTGGCTCTTGGCCTCGGAGACCTTCGGTGCGCTCGTTACGCACCGTTCGCTCGGGTTCAGCTTTGAGACCTCCTCGCGCTTTCGCCGCTTGAGTCAGGTGGAAAACGATGCCTTTTTGAACGCCTTCGGGGAGCGGCTGCTCCTGTCGTTTGACGACGGCGCGTGCCACGACCTTGCCGCAGAGAGCCGACGGGTGCTTTTCTCGCTCGGCAGTGCCGAGTATTTCGGGCGCGTGCGCGAGACGGACTACCACCTCACGGTGTTTTCGCATCCTGTGCTTCTCTTTCGCGGAGTGCGCGCGGAATTTAGCGGAAAGGACAGCTTTTCGCTTTCTTACGAGCTTGTTCCCGTTCTCGGGGATGAAAACGGTGTGCTCGGTGCATTCACGAGCGAACTGCGAGAGGGCGTGCTGGTCTTCTCTCGCGCGATCGGTTCCGTATCGCGTCCCTTTTCGGGCTTTTTGTGCCTCAAGGGGGCGGAGCCGAGTGGAATGGAGGGTGCG
>JAZRZY010000018.1:0-4523 GCA_045601605.1 Eubacteriales bacterium | reverse complement strand
TTCTTTGGCGAGACCGTTACCGTTACCGGCCTGCTCACCGGCAGCGATCTGCTGGCCGCGCTTACCCCCGAAGCGGTGGAAGGTGCGGATGAAATCCTGCTGTGCAATGTGACCCTGCGCCACGAGCGCGACCTTTTCTTAGACGATATGTCCATCGACGAATTCCGTACCCGCGCACCCCTGCCCGTTCGCCTGTCCGATGCGGATGGTCAGTCCTTCTACGACGCCCTGCGAGGGCGTTTCGATGCATAACACATCTTGCACACGTCTCCGTCCCCCGAGGCCATGAAATGGCCTCAACTACGGGATTCTCAAGGGGCTAAGCCCCTTGAGCGGGGTCCAAGGGCAGAGTCCTTGGCTGCCGGAGGCCCCCGTATCCCTTTCAGAACAAGGAGGATTCCCCATGGCAAAGCCCCTCGTAGCCATCGTTGGCCGCCCGAACGTGGGCAAATCGACTTTCTTCAATAAAATTGCCGGTCGCCGCATCTCCATCGTGGAGGATGTGCCCGGTGTGACGCGCGATCGCATTTATTCCGTCTGTGAGTGGGCGGGCCGCAAGATGCTCCTCGTAGATACGGGCGGTCTTGAACCGAAATCCGAGGACGAATTCCACCTGCACATCAAGGAGCAGGTCGAGATCGCCGTCGAGACGGCAGACGTCATCATTATGATGGCGGAGATCACCTCGGGCGTGATGCCAACCGACCGTGACGTCGCACGCTTTTTGTCCCGCTCGGGTAAGCCTGTGGTGCTTGCCGTCAACAAGGTGGATACCATCGGCGCCACTCCGCCGGAGTTTTATGAGTTTTATGAGCTTGGGATCGAGCACGGTCCCTTTGCCGTTTCCAGTGTACACGGCACGGGAAGCGGAGACATTCTCGAATGCGTCAATTCGCTTTTGCCGCCTCCTGCCGAGGAGGAGGAGAGCGAGCGCATTCGCGTGGCTGTCATCGGAAAGCCCAATTCGGGCAAAAGCTCGCTTGTCAACCGCATCACGGGGCAGACCCGTATGATCGTTTCCAACATTCCCGGCACCACGCGAGACGCCGTGGATACCGAGGTGGACAACGCCTACGGTGCCTTCACCTTCATCGATACGGCGGGCATCCGCCGTCAGTCCAAGGTGGAGGATAAGATCGAAAAATACAGCGTTCTGCGCGCCAAACTTGCCGTGGAGCGCGCAGACGTGTGCATTCTGATGGTGGATTCTCTGGAGATGGTCACCCAGCAGGATGAGCGCATCGCAGGCATTGCCCATGAGTCGGGTAAGCCCACGATCGTCGTGCTCAATAAATGGGATCTTGTGGAGAAGGACAACGACACCGTCAAAAAAGCAAAGCGCGACGTGGAGATCGCCCTGTCGTATATGACCTATGCGCCGCTCGCCTTCATTTCCGCAAAGACCGGCCAGCGCGTGGATAAGCTTTTTCCGCTCATCAAGCAGGTCTATGAGGCAAGTCGCCGCCGCATCCCCACGGGCATCTTAAACGACGTGCTCGCCGATGCCGTGGCGCGTGTCCAGCCCCCGTCGGACAGAGGTCGTCGCCTGAAGATCTATTATATGACGCAGGCATCCGTCGCCCCGCCGACCTTCGTGGTCTTCTGCAACAGCGCGGAGCTTTTCCATTTTTCCTATCGCAGATATTTGGAAAACAACCTGCGCGAGACTTTTGATTTTGACGGAACGCCCATTCGCATCGTCGTGCGAGAGAGAGGGGAGGAGAAATGAACGGATTTTTGCTCGGCTTCGGTGCCATTGAGGTATTTCAAACAGGACTGATTCTCGAAAAAGAAGGGAAAAATTGGCTCCCGCTGATCCTTTTGATCCTGCTTACGGCAGTTCTCTCGTATCTTTTCGGAAGCGTCAATTCCGCCGTGCTCGTCAGCCGTTCGCTCTTCGGAAAGGACGTTCGAGAGTTCGGCAGCAAAAATGCGGGTCTGACCAATATGCATCGCGTCTTCGGCGTGAAGGGTGCAGCCCTCACGCTCGTCGGCGATATGGCAAAGGGAGTCCTTTCCGTGCTCTGCGGGCTGATGCTCGTCGGGTACGTTTACGGCGGCTATACCGCGCTCTTGTTCTGCGTCATCGGCCATGCGTTTCCTTGCTTTTTCCGTTTCCGCGGCGGCAAGGGTGTCCTGACTGCCGCCACTTGCATCCTGTGCCTGTCTCCCGTGGCCTTCTTGGTGGTCATCGCCCTCTTTTTGCTGATGGCCTGCACGACGAAGTTCGTTTCCGTCGGTTCGATCACCGCCGCCTTTTTCTATCCTTTGACGCTCAGTGCCTTTTGGGGGAAGGAACTTCCGTTTTTCATACTTGCCATGACGCTGCTTACGGCAGTTCTCGTGATCTTCCTTCATCGTGAGAACGTCCGTCGCCTCATTCGCGGCGAGGAGAAGAAGTTCGGCAAAAAGGAACCGCCCAAGGACGAGAAGTGAAGATGGAGCGCGTTTCCTTTTACGCTTGCGATTCCTATGAGGATCGCGCCGCCCTGCGCCGTGCGCTCTCGGGCATCATCGAAGATGCGGGCGGCTTTGAACGGCTGTTTGCACGCGGTAAGCGCGTTGTCATCAAGCCGAATTTGGTGATGAAAAAAGCGCCGCAGCATTCGGCGACGACGCACCCCGCGCTTTTGGAGGAGCTTCTCCTTTTGCTTTTGGAACACACCGACAAGATCACGCTTGTGGAATGTCCCGGGGGGCTCGGTACCCCGCAGGTGGTGGAATCCATCCACCGCGTCACGGGGATGCGTGAGGTCTGTGACCGTTACGAGATCCCCATCGTCACCGAGCCTGTCGGGCGCGAGGTCGAGGTGCAGGATCATGCGGCTGCCGCAAAGCTTCTGCTCTCGGAGGAGATGCTTTCGGCGGATGTGTTTATCAACGTCGGAAAACTCAAGAGCCATTCGCTGACCACCTTTACCGGCTGTGCCAAGAATCTGTACGGCGCCATCCCGGGGCTGATGAAGGTGGAGTATCACGCGCGGTTTGCCGAGGTAGAGGAGTTTGCCAAACTCATTTGTGACATCAACCGCACCCTTGTGCCCACGCTCAACGTCCTTGATGCCGTCGTCGGAATGGAGGGCAACGGCCCCACCGGCGGGACCCCTCGCAAGATCGGCGGCGTGCTCGGCGGCGTGAATGCGTTTGCGACCGACGTGCTCGGTGCGCGCCTCATCGGCTTGCGCGCACAGGACGCGCCTCTTTTGCGCGAGGCGTTCTCTGAGGGACTGGCGGAAGAAGAGATCGAATGCGTCGGAGACGATTATCGCCCCTACGTGCTCTCGGATTTTCTGTTTGCCGATGCCCAGCGCTTTTCTGTGCTTCGCAAAATGCCGGATTGGAAGTGGCTATGCCGCTTTTTGGAGCCGCGTCCCGTCATTTCCGCTCGCTGTGTCGGATGCGGGGAGTGCGTGCGTCTCTGTCCGAAGAAGGCGATCCGTCTCGTTCGGCACGCGGGTAAGACGCGCGCTGAGATCCGGGCAAAGGAGTGCATCCGTTGCTACTGTTGCCAGGAGCTCTGTCCGGCAAAGGCGGTGGACACCAAGTCCAGAAAGATTTTGAAGTTATGAGCGAAAAAAGACTCACTCTTTGGGCGCCCGCAAAGCTCAATCTCTCCCTGCTTGTGGGAAAACGCCGCGAGGACGGCTATCACGAGATCCGAAGCGTGATGCAAAAGATCGCGCTCTATGACACGCTGATCTTTCGCCCTTCGGATCACGTCGCATTCTCCTCGGATCTGAAATATCTGCCCACCGATGAGCGCAACCTTTGTGTGCGCGCGGCGACGGAGTATTTCAAGGCCGCAGGCATCAGGGGCGGCGTGGAGATCCGGGTACGCAAAGCGATCCCCGTCGGCGCGGGGCTTGGGGGAGGCAGTGCGGATGCCGCCTGTACCCTGCGTGCCCTTCAGGAGCTTTACGGTGCGCTTTCGCGCGAAGCACTGGATGCTTTGGCACTTTCCCTTGGCGCAGACGTTCCGTTTTGCCTTTCGGAGAAAACGACCTGCCTTTGCGAAGGGGTGGGAGAGCGGCTGAGCCCCCTTTCGGTGCCGCAGGGCTTTGAAGGCTATTTGGTGCTGGTGAAAAACGACCGTAAGCTTTCCACCGCGCAGGTGTACGATGCCTTTGATGCGCTTCAAGCGCGCCGCGGAGCCTCGGATGAAGGCGTGCTTCGCGCCTTGGAGTCGGGGGATCTCTCCCTGCTCGGTCAGGGGCTTGTCAACGACCTTGAAGAAGCGGTCTTCCTGCAGAAGCCGGCGCTTGCCGAGCTTTTGGATCGGTTTTCTGCGCTCGGCGCACTCGGTGCGCGCATGAGCGGCGCAGGCCCTACGGTGTACGGTCTCTTTGCCTCCGAGGAGGAGGCGAAGCGTGCGGCGGAGGCTTTTTCGGGGGAACCGTTTTGTCGGGTTGCACGCCTTCTTTTCTGAAAACTGCATAAAGCGGCAGAAGCCTGCCGAATACTCCCGTTGCCGGATATCGGCAACGGGAGGCAGCCATCATGCAGGGAAAAGTGGAGATCTGCGG
>JAZRZY010000017.1:0-7967 GCA_045601605.1 Eubacteriales bacterium | reverse complement strand
TGCTCGCCCTCGGTCTGCGTGCAGACGACGTAGGGGGTGGACTCGTGTCCGCCGATGACGAGGACGATGTTTTCGTGCTTTTTGACCAGCTTCTCCCAGATGTCGTCCCCGTTGTTGTTCAAGGGGTCGGTGTTGGTCGGCGCATAGGGATCTTCGCGGTCGATGGTCGTTCCGTCGGGGTACAGATAGGCGTGGGTGGTGATGATGACGTTGTTGTCGGGGTTGTTCTCGATGATGCGGCTTGCCCAGTCAAGCACGTCGTCGCGTGCGCCGAAGTCCAGCGTGAAAATGAGGTAATTGATGCCTCCCACGCGGATCTTGCGGTAGGTGTTCATCAGGGTGTCGTCGTATCTGCCGAGGAAGCTTGAGGAGTAGGGCTCTTTGTCAAAGGTAAGGGAGAACTTTTCGTCGGAGTCGTGGTTGCCGATGTTGAGGGCGTAGGGGATATTTGCCGCGTCGAGCTTCGCATAGCCCTCTGCGCCGCGCGCCCACTCATCGTCTCTGTCCACGTCCGTGATGTCGCCGAGACCGATGACGTACTTGATCTTGTGCGCTTCTTGGTTGTCCACGATCCAGTCGTAGAGCTTGGAGAAGTTTTGCGGCTGATAGATGTTGAGCATCTGCGTGTCGCCGATGGCAACGAAGGAGTAATCGAAATCTTCGGGCGCCGAGCCCTCAAACCAAACGAGCGGGAAGGAGAGCGTATAGCCGTTTCCGGAGGCGTCGCAGACAAGTCTGTCTTCGGAAACGTTGGAGAGATCCCACGCGGCCATAAGGCCGTCTTCGCCGTAGGCCTTCAGATCTTGTTTGATCTCTGCGATGTTGCGAACGCGGTCATAGACGGCGACGGAGCCGATCTCGCCGCGGAAGGGCTGTTTGTTGCTCTGCCGATTGTCTCCGCCGATGCAGGCGGGGACGCTTTCTTCGATTTGGGGGATGGCGGCAAGGCTCTGGCGAAACTCGCCGTTGACGTAGCAACACGCTTCGCCTTCCTCGATGTCGTTGACGATGGCAAGGTGGAGCCATTCGCCCGTGCGTACGTCAACGTTTACGAAGTGTGCGGTGTAACCGTCGCCCTCGGCGAAATCTACGTAGAGTCTCGGCGTGCCGTTTTGAAAAATCTCAAAGCCGAAGCAGGGGAACGAGCCTCCGCCGTAGTTCCCGAGAATGATGCCGCCGCGATCAACGCCTTCTTTGGGCAGGCGGATCCACGCCTCGTAGGTGACGGGAGCGGAGGCGAAGCTGTCGTTTGCCTCGCACTTGTCTGCAAAGGTGAATTTTGCGCCCGAGGTCTCTTCTGCGGGAGTGCCGGGCAGAGCAGGGAGGAGCGCGGAGAGCTTCTCGTTTTCTTCCACGGGGAGCGTGCGAAAGCCTGCGGATTCGTCTGCTTCGGTCTCGGGGTTGTCCAAAAGTGCGGCCGCAGCAAGCGCTTGGCTCTCAAAGGCGCCGACGGACTTGCCGTCGGAGACGGCTACCGTGTTTTGACCCGATTGATAAAGCAGGAAGGGAGAAACGGTGCTCTCGCCGAGCTCGGCAGCGAGGCTTTCGGCTTCTGCAATTGCGGCCTTCCGAGCGTTTTCGGAGAAAATGGGGGGCAGGATGAGAAGGAGGGCAAGCGCCAGGGCGAGCAGAAGGGTGCCGCCTGCCAAGAGGAGAAGGTGCTTTTTCTTGAGATTTTCCATAGAATCATACCGCCGTATCGTTTTGGAATTCCGGTTGGAGCAACCGAGATGTTGTGCTCCGTATTATAGCACATATTCGCCGTATTTTCAAGTATTTTTCGGTGTGTGAGAACAAGTTTTCAACGCATAAAAAGAGGCACCCCCCTTACGGAGGGTGCCTCACGGGGATCTTTTTCCGTCGGCGTTTTTACGCTTGATGAGCGGCGCGACAGGCTTCGATGACTCGGACGGCCTCTTCCTTGGAGTGGTAGTCTCCCACCTTGACCTCAATGCCCTGCAGAACCTTGTAGTTTGCAAAGAAGTTTGCGATCTCCTTGAGCATAAAGGAGGGGAGGTCGGAAAGCTCGTGTGTGTCGTCGTAGCGGGGGTCACAGTCCACCACGGAGATGAGCTTGTAGTCGGTTTTGCCGTTGTCAACGAGGTCGAGATAGCCCAGAATGCGCGCGGGCACGGTGCAACCGGCAAAACTCGGCTCCGAGGCGATGACCAGAATATCGAGCGGGTCTCCGTCGGGCGCAAGGGTCTGCTCCACGATGCCGTACTCGGCGGGATAGATCATGGAGGCGTACAAGACACGGTCCAGACGGATCTTGCCCGTCTGTTCGTCGATCTCGTATTTGTTCTTGGATCCGAGCGGGATCTCGATCGTCGCGTCAACCACGTATGTTTGCATCGCATATCCTCTTTTCGGCGTTTTTTCGGTATAACGTAATCAGTATAACACAAAAAGAAGGTTTTTACAAGAAAAGTTCCCGTTTTTCCGGTTTCAAAACGCGCGCCCTTCGAATCCCTCTCTCACTTAGAACTTGGAACAAACAAAAAACAGCCACTGAAGTGACTGCTTTTTGTTTGGCGGAGAGAGAGGGATTCGAACCCTCGAGACGCTATTAACGCCTACACGATTTCCAATCGTGCGCCTTCGACCAGCTCAGCCATCTCTCCGTGCGTGATTTGGTCGCAAGGCACATTATACACGAGCTTATTTAAAAAATCAAGAGTTTTTTTGAGACCGTTGAAAAAAACGTGTTTTTCTGTTACAATAGCCCTATTCTGTTCAGATTTGAGGTAAACTATGGAACTGATTAAGGGAAAAACAGCACTTTTTGACTCCGAAATCCTCTGCGAAGCGGAAGACGCACAGTATTCTGCCCTTGCCGCGCGCTTCGGGGAAGCGACGAGGGAGGGAACGATGGCTGCCTCCGTGCTCGCCGCACACAATGCGAGCGACGACGGCGCGCTTCTTCGTGTGAAGTTTGATGCGCTCACGAGTCACGACATCACGTACGTCGGCATCATTCAGACGGCGCGCGCGTCGGGTCTTTCGGAATTCCCCGTCAAATACATCCTCACCAATTGTCACAACTCTCTGTGCGCGGTCGGCGGAACGATCAACGAGGATGACCACGCCTTCGGCCTGTCTGCCGCGCAGAAGTTCGGGGGCGAATTCGTGCCGCCGCATCTGGCTGTCATCCATTCTTATATGCGTGAGTGCGAGGCGGCGCCCGGCAGGATGCTCCTCGGCAGTGACAGTCATACCCGCTACGGCGCCTTCGGCACGCTCGGCGTCGGCGAGGGAGGCCCCGAGCTCGCCAAGCAGCTTCTCGGCCGCACCTGGGACATTACGCCGCCCGAGGTCATCTGTGTTTACTTGAAGGGCGCGCCGCGACACGGCGTCGGCCCGCAGGACGTGGCGCTCGCCATCATCGGCGCAACCTACGAGCAGGGCTTTGTGAAAAACAAGATCATGGAATTCGTCGGTGAGGGCGTGAAGAATCTTTCGATGGAATTCAGAAGCGGCATCGACGTGATGACCACCGAGACGACCTGCCTCTCCAGCATCTGGGTCACGGATGAGACGACGAAGGCTTTTATGACCACCCTCGGCCGCGGACACGAATACCGCGAGATGAAGCCTGCGCCCGCCGCGCTCTACGACGGTGCGATCGTCATTGATCTCGACCGGATCGAACCGATGATCGCTCTGCCGATGCACCCCTCCAACACCTACACGATCCGCGAATTTTCGGCGAACACCGCCGATATCCTGCGCCTCACCGAGGTGCGCGCGAAGGAGTCGCTCGGCGACAAGGTGGAATCTCTCGGGCTTCTCGATAAGCTTGTCGGCGGCAAGTTTTACGTCGATCAGGCGATCGTTGCGGGATGTGCGGGCGGCAGTTTTGAAAACCTTGCCGTCTGCGCGAACATTCTCGACGGATGCGACGCGAACAACCTTTCCGCCTCCTTCTATCCGGGCTCGATGCCGATCGCGCTCGACTTGGCGAGAAAGGGTGTCTCCGCACGCCTGATGCAGAGCGGCATCGTGTTGAAGACCGCCTTCTGCGGCCCCTGCTTCGGCGCGGGCGATACGCCGCAAAACCGCGGCTTCTCCATCCGCCATACCACGCGCAACTTCCCGATGCGTGAGGGCGCCAAGCCCGGCGAGGGACAGATCTCGTCCGTTGCCCTGATGGACGCCCGCTCGATCGCCGCCACCGTGCGCGCGGGAGGCGTGCTCACTGCGGCGGATACCCTTGATTATTCCGACGAGATCCCCGCGTTTGATTTCGATCCCGTCGTTTACGAGAAAAAGGTCTATCGCGGCTGGGGCAACCCGAAGCCCGAGACCGAGCTCGTCATCGGCCCGAACATCACCGACTGGCCCGATCAGCCGCAGCTTTCCAAGCACCTTTTGGTGAAGATTGCTTCCGTCATCGAGGACGAGGTGACCACCACGGACGAGCTGATCCCCTCGGGCGAGTCCTCCTCGCTTCGCTCCAACCCCGAGAAGCTCTCGCGTCTTGCGCTCTCCCGCCGCGACCCGAATTACGTGCCGCGTGCCTTGGAGGTGCGTGCGGCGGAGCGTGACCGTCAGAGCGGCGTCTGTCCTTTGGGGAGATTGCCCGAGCTGGAGGGCTTGTATGAAAAGGTGCAGGAGCTGGTACCCGACCTCGATCCCAAGGCGACCGTGCTGGGGAGTGCGATCTTTGCCAACTGTCCCGGCGACGGAAGTGCGCGCGAACAGGCGGCAAGCTGCCAGAAGGTGCTCGGAGGGCAGGCAAACTTCGCCCGTTCCTACGCCACCAAACGCTACCGCTCCAACCTCATCAACTGGGGAATGCTGCCTATGGTGGTGGACGACAATCATTTTTCCGTCGGGGACTGGGTGCTTTTTTCCGACGTGCGTGCGGCAGTTGCGGAGAAAAAGGACGAGATCGCCTATACCGTTTTGCGAAAAGACGGTGAGAACTGGAAGAGTGAGGCACACGTCGGAACGCTCGGCGTGCTCTCCGAGGAAGAGCGCGCGATTCTGCTCGACGGTTGTTTGATCAATTTTTACAAAAATTAAGCCTTGCGGCACGCAATTTTTTGCGTGCCGCAAGCATTTTTTCTCTTTACATTTTCGAACTTTTTCGCTATACTTTATTTATCCTGAAATTATAATAGGGGGAAAAGTTTATGGAACTTGCAAAACGTCCCGAAACCATGGAACGCATCACGACCTTTGCTCAGGCAGAAGCCTTCATTGAAGAACAGGTTGCCGCCGTGCGTGCACAGGTCGGAGACGGCAAGGTGCTGCTTGCTCTGTCCGGCGGCGTGGACTCCTCTGTCGTTGCCGCGCTGCTCATCCGCGCCATCGGCCGCCAACTCGTCTGCGTCCACGTCAACCACGGCCTGATGAGAAAAGGCGAGAGCGAAGCCGTCATCGACGTCTTCGGCAAAGAGCTTGACGCAAACCTTGTGTACGTCGATGCGACCGACCGTTTCCTTGATCTGCTTGCGGGTGTTTCCGATCCCGAGCGGAAGAGAAAGATCATCGGCGGGGAGTTTATCCGCGTCTTTGACGAAGAAGCCGCAAAGCTTGACGGCATCGGCTTCTTGGCGCAGGGAACCATTTACCCCGATATTTTAGAAAGCATCAAGGCCGCCGAAAGCGGCAAGCCCGTGAAGAGCCACCACAACGTGGGCGGTCTTCCCGACGAGATGGAAATGCAGCTTGTCGAACCGATCAAACTCCTCTTCAAGGATGAAGTGCGTGTCGTCGGCGAGGCGCTCGGCCTGCCCCACGCGATGGTTTACCGTCAGCCGTTCCCCGGTCCCGGCCTCGGCGTCCGTTGCCTCGGCGCCATCACCCGCGACCGTCTGGAGGCTCTGCGCGAGGCAGACGCCATCCTGCGCGAAGAGTTTGACCGCTGCGGCCTTGCCGAACACGTCTGGCAGTATTTCATCTCCATCCCCGACATCAAATCCGTCGGCGTGCGTGATGAGATGCGTTACGAGGGCTGGCCCGCCATCATCCGCGCGGTCAATACCACCGACGCGATGACCGCCACCATCGAGGAGATCCCCTACGAGGTCCTTCACAAGATCACCGCTCGCATCACGGGCGAGGTGGACGGCATCAACCGCGTCCTCTACGACCTCACCCCCAAGCCTACCGGCACCATCGAGTGGGAGTAATATCGACTGGCTTGCAAATGCCCGAAAACCCTTGGAAATACAGGGCTTTCGGGCATTTATGCGATTTGGGAAAATGCTTCTGCAACACTTTTGCAACAGGCAATATAAATAGTGTGATAAGGGATAGTTGCAAGTGGTTATGAAGTGCAAGGTATCGTATTAGGATAGACAAGGAGACATTTAATATGAAAATTACTGATATAAATAAACAACGTTCAGAATGGAAACGAAAGGGATGGTCTATACCAGAACTTAGAGGCGGAAAACAAGAGTGGTTTAATATCGTTGTGGAATTGGTTAAAATTATAGGGTCAAATTCCATTGCAGATTTAGGTGCCACTCCCGAGTTAAAGTCGATTGGTTCGCTGTATTCATGGCGCACATATGCTCCTTTTTTGAAGGGTGTTGGTTTGGTGAGCAATCGTTCGGGCGTTTTAAGTTTGAGCGATGAAGGTGTTGCATTCTTGCAAACACCAACAAAATATGCATTAGCTAATATGCTACATGATAAATATCGCTTAGTGGGAGAAGTGTTGGATTTTCTAACCTTGACACCTAAAACCGTGGAAGAGATAGACAAGGAACTTTGCCGAGAGTATTGTTTAGATTGGGCCAATTTAAGTAACACCCGACGCAGAATGGATTGGTTGGAAATACTCGGTTTAATCGAAGGAGTTGGTAACAGAAAATGGGGTTTAACAGAAGACGGAAAAAACGCTCTTGAAAAATGGGAATTAGTAACTCCAGAGGTAGTAGATGGAGATATATATAACAGTGAAGAAATTATAATTACCCCTCCACCTGTCGAAATTGAAGAATTACTCTTGAATTTAAAAGAAAATAATACATTACACCAAAAAAGAAATACCTATAATGTCTGGGTACCGAGTCCAAATCGAATCGAAAATTTAAGAGCAATAGTACAATTTTCAAATGAGAGAGTATCTCGTGCCGATTTGTTTAAATTTATTGAAGATGAATTCAGCTTAAAAACCAGTAGTGTTGAATCGATGATGCCGTTTTTAAGAGCTGACGGTTTGCTAGAAGAGGTAGGGAGAAACGTCTATGTAGCAACCGCTGCTGCAAGAGCGTGGTGCAATAGTGGCAACGATTTAGATTTTATTAGAATCATTCACGCACATAAGCGTTTTGTTGGTGAGATGATTGTTTTTGCGACAGATGTTGTTACACGAAATGATATCTATACAGAATCAAAAAAATATGGGCTAAATCTTGAAAAAGCAAGATGGATAATGGGATTTTTACTTGAGGCAGGAGTTTTAGAAGAAACACAATATTTACATGTTAAAGCAACTCCTCTCGGCCTAAAATTTGCACTCGACTTACCTTTGATGACACCATCTTTTGAAGGCAAAGAACCGAATAATACAAACCCGAAAGAAGTTAACAAAGCTGAAATTCTTATCGATAATCCCAAAGATAGTTTGTTCAAAAGATTGTGCACTGCTGCACGAGATCCGATGGCTGAATCAAAAGCTTCTGGCGTTGCTTTTGAAGAGTTGATAGCGGAAACCTTTGTTTATATGGGATTTGAAGCAAAAAGAATAGGTGGAGCAGGAAATACAGATGTTGTGGTACGTTGGAAGGATAATGACGGCAAAATAATTACTGCGGTTGTTGATGGGAAATCTAAATCAAGTGGAACAGTTACCCATACTGATGTAAGCGATGTTGCAATAGAAACACATAAAGAGAAAAATGGTGCTGAATACGTTGCGATAATAGGACCAAGTTTTGGTGGAGATACTATCAAAAACCATGCACGCAAAAAAGGATTTGCTCTTATAACGGATGAGGAGTTGATTG
>JAZRZY010000016.1:0-3932 GCA_045601605.1 Eubacteriales bacterium | reverse complement strand
CAGGGACATAAAGCCTCCTTCAGAAACGGAAGTCTCGACGGTTTTCTTCGTAGATGGCGCGCACGTTCTCGCGTGCAATCGCCTGTGCTTTTTCGTTTGGAATGTTGGAAAGTTCGCGCTCAATGAGTGCGCGTCCGACGGCGCGGGTCTCTTCGGAGGCGTAGTCCGTCAGATATTCGGCGAGCGTCATGAGAGCGTTTGGATGACAGCAGTTTGCGATCTGCCCCGTCTTGCACAGCGACATAAAGCGGTCACCCGTGCGCCCCTCGCGGTAGCAGGCGGTGCAGAAGGAGGGGATGTGCCCGTTCTCCATCAGCCAGCGCACGACCTCGTCGAGGGTGCGGGTGTCGGAGACGTCGAATTGCTCGGTGTCGTGCTCGCGTTCTTCGTTTGCATAGCCGCCCACGGAGGTGCGGGATGCGCCGGAGACCTGACTGACGCCGAGAGAGAGCAGGCGGGTACGGACCGCCTCACTCTCGCGCGTGGAGATGATGATGCCCGTGTAGGGGACGGCGAGGCGGATGCAGGCGGTGATCTTGGCAAAGGTGTCGTCGTCGATGCCGCCGGAAAACTGCGTGGGATCGATGTCGCTTGCGCGCTTGAGTCTCGGCACGCTGATGGTGTGCGGGCCTACGCCGTGTACGGCCTCCAGATGCTCTGCGTGCATCAGAAGACCGGCAAATTCGTATTTGTAGCGCTCCAGCCCGAAGAGCACGCCGAGACCGACGTCGTCGATGCCACCGTCCATGGCGCGATCCATCGCCTCGGTGTGGTAGTCATAGTCGTGCTTGGGTCCGGTCGGGTGCAGTTCAAGGTAGCTTTCCTTGTGGTAGGTCTCCTGGAACAGGATGTAGGTGCCGATGCCCGCCTCTTTTAATTTGCGGTAATTTTCCACCGTGGTGGCGGCGATATTCACGTTCACGCGGCGGATGGCGCCGTTTTTGTGCTTGATGGAATAGATGGTGTCGATGCACTCAAGGATGTATTCGATCGGGTTGTTTTTGGGATCCTCGCCCGCCTCGATGGCAAGGCGCTTGTGTCCCATATCCTGCAGGGCGATGACCTCGGCGCGCACCTCCTCCTGCGTCAGCTTCTTTCGGGGGATGCACTTGTTCTTTGCGTGGTAGGGGCAGTAGGTGCAGCCGTTGACACAGTAGTTGGAGAGGTAGAGCGGCGCAAACACCACGATGCGCGTGCCGTAGAAGGCGAGCTTGATCTCTTCGGCGATCTCTTCGATGCGCTTCTGCACGACGGGATCCTCGCTTGCGAGCAGAACGCTTGCCTCACGGTGTGTCAGACCCGCGCAGGTGTAGCCTGCGCCGTTTTTCTTCGGACGCGCCTTTTCCAAGATCTTTTCGATGAGCTCGGCATCGTTCTTGTGCGCTTCGGCGTAGGCGAGGGTGTCGAGGATCTCCTCGTGGGAGATGAATTCCTCGGCACGGCGGGAGCGGGGGTTGTAAGCCATATCAAAGTCCTTTCTCGGCGACATAGTCGCCGCGGGAGTAGTCGATGGTAAAGCCGATCTCGCAAAGCTCGGCTTCCAAGAGCGCCAGTCCTTCCGCGCCTTCGGCGCCGGTGGAGCGCTTGCCGTCGTAGAGGGTGTAGTTTTCCTTGGCGACGGCGGGGGAGAGATTTGGCATCAAAACGTTTGCACCGGATTTTAGACCGCGCCGCCTTCCGCTTTCGTTTGCCGAAGCAAGGGCGGTGGTGGCGGGCAAGAGCAGGGCCGGATCCATCAGGCGCAGGATGGAGAGAAGCATACAGCAGAGCTCTGTGTCGCCTGCGGGAAACGAGGCGAAGGGGGTGTCCTTCTGCGGCAGAAACGGGCCGATCCCGCACATGGCGGGGCGCAACGTCTCGATGAGCTTTAAGTCTTCGGCAAGGTGCGAGAGCGTCTGGTGGGGCGAGCCGACCAGAAAGCCCGCGCCGACCTGATAGCCGAGCTCTTTGAGATCCGTCAGACAGCGCAGACGGTTTTTAAGCGTCAAAGGAGCGGGATGCAGATGCGCGTAGTGGAGAGCGTTTGCCGTCTCGTGGCGCAAGAGATAGCGATCCGCGCCCGCACGGCGCAGGGCGGCGTAGCTTTCGCGGCTGCGCGCCCCGAGGGAGAGGGTGACGGCACAGTCGGGGAATTCCCGCTTGATCTGTTCAAGGAGCCCGACCAGCCGCTCGTCGGTGAAATAAGCATCCTCGCCGCCTTGTAAAACGAAGGTTCTGAATCCCATCGCATACCCGCGCCGCACGGCTGAGAGGATCTCCTCTTCGGAGAGACGATAGCGACAAAGCGCGGCGTTTGAGGCGCGCAGACCGCAGTAGTTGCAGTCGTTTTTGCAGATGTTGGAAATTTCAATGAGTCCACGGACAAAGACGCGGTCTTGATAGACGCGCCGCCGTGCCGCAAGCGCTTTTTCGGAAAGAAGCGCCCTTGTTTCGGCATCCCCTGCGGCAAGCAGGGTTTCGTACTGCGAGAGGGAAAGGGAGCGCTCCTCGGAAAGCTGTTCGATGAGGCGGAGGATCTCAGATGTCATAGCCTGTCACCGCGGAGTAGGCGGTCTTGACGCTGACGCCAGAGAGCTTGCCGATCTTGCCCGAGAGGGCGGCGATCACGTCCTGCGGCGCGTCGATGGCGATCGAAATGATCGACACACCGCGACGTCGGTAGGGGATGCCCATACGCCCGATGATGAACTCCGCGCACTCGTGTAAGAGAGCGTTGATCGCTTCCACCTGTTCGCCCTTTTCGACGATGATGCTGATGACGGCGACTCGCGTTTCCATCTCCGTCTCCTTTCGTTTCAAAAAAGAATACCGCACCCTGCGGCGCGGCAAAACGACACGATACCCTCTGCCGAAAGAGGCAGAGTGCTTTGGATGCCACACCTTTCACGCAGAACGCTCTTTGTGTCAGGACTGCAAGCGTATTATAGCAAAACTCCGTCGGTTTGTAAAGTGACAAAATCACACAGTTTTTTGCCCCTCTTGACTTTGATGCGCGTTTTCGGTATCATAAAGGCAATCAACTTCGGAGGGCTTTCCATGACTGAAAAAAACGTGTCAAAAGAGGCATTTTCCATCATTTTGAACATGCAGCAAAATGAATTGAACGAAAGCGTCATTTACCGCGAGATCGCAAAGTTTGCCAAGGGAGAACACAACCGCGAGGTCTTAAACCGCCTGGCAGACGAGGAGGCGGGGCACTGTGAGATCTGGCGCACCTATACGGGGCGCGACCTCAAGGTGCAGAAGGCGAAGGTCTTCAAATACAAATTTCTCGCGCGCATCTTCGGCTTTACCTTCGCCGTGAAGCTGATGGAGCGCGGCGAGGCGGGCGCGCAGAAGGAGTATGAAAAACTGGAGCGCGAAGTGCCCGAATCCGTGCAGATCCGCCGCGACGAGGAAGAGCATGAAGCGGCGCTAATCGAGATCCTCGACGAAGAGCGACTGCAGTACGTCGGAAGTATGGTGCTGGGACTCAACGACGCGCTCGTGGAGCTGACGGGAAGCCTTGCCGGCTTCACCTTCGCTCTCGGCGAGCCTCGTCAGATCGCCCTCTCGGGGCTCATCGTCGGCATCTCCGCGACCTTTTCGATGGCGGCAAGCGAGTTTCTCTCGGCGCGCAGTGAGGGCAGGGGTGACGCATTTAAATCCTGTACCTATACGGGTTTGGCGTACCTCGTCACCGTGGCGCTTCTCATTTTGCCGTATCTGCTTCTTTCCGACGCGCTCGTTGCTCTCGGGTGTATGATCGCCGTCGTGCTTCTCATCATTACGGGCTTCACCTACTATACCTCGGTTGCCCTTTCCCGCCCGTTCTTTGCCCGCTTTTTTGAGATGGCGGGGATCTCCGTGGGAGTTGCCGTTCTCTCCTTCGGTGTCGGCGTTGCCGCAAAGGCTCTGCTCGGCGTGGATATTTGAGTGACAAAACAGAAAAG
>JAZRZY010000015.1:0-6785 GCA_045601605.1 Eubacteriales bacterium | reverse complement strand
GCCGCGGTGGTGCAGACCGTCGTCCCGGTGCCGCTGGCGCTGGCTTCCGTCCGCAGGGTGTCAACCCCCCCAGACCCCCCCCCGCCGCCGCAGCACCTGCCGCAGCACCCTCGGAAGGAGGAAATGACTGATGTTAATGCCGAAAAGAACAAAGTACCGTCGCGTTCATCGCGGCCGTATGAAGGGTAAGGCCATGCGTGGCAACGAAGTGACCTACGGATCCTACGGTCTGGTCGCTGCCGAGCCCGCTTGGGTTACTTCCAATCAGATCGAAGCCGCTCGTATCGCTATGACTCGTTACGTCAAGCGTGGCGGTAAGGTCTGGATCAAGATCTTCCCCGACAAGCCCGTGACCGAAAAGCCGGCTGAGACCCGAATGGGTTCCGGTAAAGGTTCTCCCGAATACTGGGTGGCCGTGGTCAAGCCGGGTCGTGTTATGTTTGAGATGGACGGTGTCACCGTGGAGCAGGCCAAAGAGGCAATGCGTCTCGCCAGCCACAAACTGCCCCTGAAGTGCAAGTTCGTCGCAAAAGAAAAAGAAGCGTAAGGAGGTTGCAGAATGAAACTTGCCGATATCAGAAAAAAGACTGCTGATGAACTGCAGGGCGAGCTCAAGACCATGAAGAGTGAACTCTTCCATCTGCGCTTCCAGCACGCCATCAATCAGCTTGACAATCCCCTGAAGATCGCGCAGACCCGCAAAGACATTGCGCGCATCATGACTGTCATTCGCGAAAAAGAGATCGAAGCGCAAAAACAGAGCGCTGCGCAGTAAGGGAGATAAAAGATGGATACGAACAGAAACTTGAGAAAGACTCGCGTGGGTCTGGTCGTCAGCGACAAGATGGATAAGACCGTCGTCGTTGCCATCGCCGACCACGTCCGTCATCCTCTCTATAACAAGATCGTGAAGAAAACCGTGAAGTTCAAGGCGCACGACGAAACCAACGAGTGCTCCGTGGGCGACAAGGTGATGATCATGGAGACCCGCCCTCTGTCCAAGGACAAGAACTGGCGCGTCGTGAAGATCATCGAAAAAGCGAAATAAGCACGGAGGTAACATGTTATGATTCAACAGCAAAGCTTCATGAAGGTTGCCGATAACACCGGCGCCAAAGAACTCATGTGCATCCGTGTGCTCGGTGGTACCGGCCGTCGTTATGCCGGCATCGGTGACGTGGTCGTCTGCAGCGTCAAAAAGGCTGCACCCGGCGGCAGCGTCAAAAAGGGCGACGTGGTCAAAGCAGTTGTCGTTCGCACCGTCAAGGGTGTGCATCGCAAGGATGGTTCCTACATCCGTTTCGATGAGAACGCTGCCGTGATCCTCGCGGATGAACAAAACCCCAAGGGAACCCGCATTTTCGGGCCGGTTGCAAGAGAGCTTCGTGAGAAGGATTATCTGAAGATCCTCTCCCTTGCTCCGGAAGTGCTGTAAGGCGGAGGTACAAGGTAGTGAAAAAGTTACACATTAAGAAAGATGACGTGGTCGTTGTCAACTCCGGCGACGATAAGGGCAGCAAGGCCAAGGTTCTCGCTGTCAGCCCCGAAGAGGGGAAGGTCATCGTTGAAGGCCTGAATATGGTCAAAAAGCACGTCAAGCCCAAGAAGCAGGGTGAGGCCGGCGGTATCGTGGAAGCCGAGGGCGCGTTTTACGCCTCCAAGGTCAACCTCTACTGCCCCAACTGCAACCAGGGCGTGCGCGTGAAGATCAAAACGCTCAAGGACGGAAAGAAAGTCCGTACCTGCGCCAAGTGCGGCAAAGAGCTGTAAAGGAGGTAACTTGATATGTCTATGATGAAAGATCTTTACAAGAATGAAGTTGCCCCCGCTCTTCTCAAGAAGTTCGGCTACAAGAACCCGATGATGATCCCGAAGATGGATAAGATCGTCATCAACATCGGTGCCGGCGATGCCAAAGATAACGCCAAGGTCATTGATGCGATCATCGCGGATCTCACGGCCATCACCGGTCAGAAGGCAGTGGCCACCACCGCCAAGAAGTCCGTTGCAAACTTCAAGCTTCGTGCCGGCATGAAGATCGGCGCCCGCGTGACTCTGCGCGGTGAGAAGATGTATGAGTTCATGGATCGTCTGTTCCACATCGCTCTGCCGAGAGTGCGTGACTTCAAGGGCATCAATCCGAACGCCTTTGACGGCCGCGGCAACTACTCGCTGGGTCTGAAGGAACAGCTCATCTTCCCGGAAATCGTCTACGATCAGGTGGACAAGATCCGCGGCATGAACATCGCCTTTGTTACCACGGCAAAGACCGACGAAGAAGCCCGTGCGTTCCTCGAACTGATGGGCGCGCCCTTCGCAAAGGAATAAGGAGTACACAATGGCTAAGAAATCAATGATTTTAAAGCAGCAGGGTCCTCAGAAGTTCTCGACCCGTAACTACAACCGCTGCAAGATCTGCGGCCGCCCCCATGCGTATCTGCGCAAGTACGGCATCTGCCGCATCTGTTTCAGAGAATTGGCCTACCGCGGAGAGATCCCCGGCGTTCGCAAGGCCAGCTGGTAAACAGTCGTCACACAACGCACAAAAGTGCGAAAGCATACTATGTGCAAGTAGGAGGAAAACGAAATGCAAATTACAGACGCCATTGCGGATATGCTCACTCGCATCCGCAATGCCAACGCTGCAAAGCACCCCACCGTGGACATTCCGTGCTCCAACGTCAAGCGTGCGATCGCTCAGATCCTCGTGGACGAAGGATATGTGAAGGGCTTTGAAGTGATCGAAGATCAAAAACAGGGCGTTATCCGTATGTCCCTGCGCTACGGTCAGAACAAAGAGAGAGTCATTCAGGGCCTGCGCCGCGTGTCCAAGCCCGGTCTGCGTATCTACGCAGGTTGCGAAGAGCTGCCCAAGGTCCAGCGCGGCCTCGGCATCGCGATCATCTCCACCTCCAAGGGTATCATGACCGACAAAGCGGCAAGAAAACTCAACGTCGGCGGCGAAGTGCTCGCCTTCGTGTGGTAAGGAGGTAGGGACATGTCAAGAATCGGAAGAGCACCCATTGCAGTCCCCGCCGGTGTTACCATCACCCGTGAGGGCAATGCCCTGACCGTCAAGGGTCCCAAGGGCTCCCTGACCGCTACCTTCCATCCGGACATCGAGATCCACGTGGAACCCACCGAGATCCGTGTCACCCGTCCGGATGACAAGAAAGAGCATCGTGCGCTGCACGGTCTCACCCGCGCTCTCATCGCCAATATGGTGACCGGCGTCACCGAAGGCTTCAAGAAGGCGCTCGAGATCAGCGACGGCTACCGTGCCGCCAAGCAGGGCAACAAGCTCGTGCTGAACATTGGTTACTCCCACGAGGTCTATTTTGAGGAAGAAGAGAACATCACCTTTGAAGTTCCCGCTCCCAACCAGATCATCGTCTGCGGTATCGACAAGCAGCGCGTCGGACAGATCGCCAGCGAAATCCGCGGCAAGCGTCCGCCGGAGCCGTACCTTGGCAAGGGCATCCGCTATGCCGGCGAGCATATTCGCCGCAAGGCCGGTAAGTCCGGTAAATAATTGAAAGGAGCGAATAAGCGATGATTACAAGACCCAATACCGAAGCAAAACGCATTCACCGTCATAAGCGCGTTCGCGGTAAGATCTCCGGCACCGCCGAGATGCCGCGTCTGAGCATTTATCGCTCCACCAATCACATCTATGCACAGGTCATCGATGATGTGAAGGGCGTCACCCTCTGCTCCGCCTCCTCCCTCGATCCCGAAATCAAGGCCAAGGGCGGCAACAAGGAAGGCGCAAAGCTTGTGGGGCAGAAGATTGCAAAAGTGGCCCTCGAAAAAGGAATTGAAACTGTGGTGTTCGACCGCGGCGGCTATCTGTATCACGGACGTGTCAAGGAAGTGGCAGAAGGCGCTCGCGAGGGCGGACTGAAATTCTGAGGAGGCTAATATGGCAATGAAATTTGATCCCGCAACGCTTGATCTGAAAGAAGTCGTCGTGGACGTCAAGAGCGTCTCCAAGACGGTGAAAGGCGGTCGTGTCCGCAAGTTCTCCGCTCTGGTTGTGGTCGGCGACGAAAACGGTCGAGTCGGCTGTGGCTTAGGCAAAGCTTCCGAGCGTCCCGAAGCAGTCCGCAAGGGCCTTGAGGATGCAAAGAAGAACATGGTCGAGATCGCCCGCAAGGGTACGACCATTCCCCATGAGATCGTCGGCGAATACGGTGCCGCCCGCGTGCTTTTGAAGCCCGCTGCAGAAGGTACCGGAGTTATCGCCGGTGGCAAGGTTCGCAGTGTTCTGGATATGGCCGGCATCAAGAATGTCCGTACCAAGTGCCTGCGCTCCAACAACCCCACCAACGTCGTGAAAGCGACCTTCGAGGGCTTGAAGCAACTGCGTACCGCCGAGCAGGTTGCCGCCATCCGCGGTAAGACCCCTGCAGAAATTTTGAACTGAGGTGAAGACGATGGGAAACGTGAAAATTACCCTCAAGAAGAGCCTCATCGGCCGCTTGGATAAGCAGAAGAAAACTGCAGCGTCCCTCGGTCTGAAGAAGATCGGTGATACCACTCTTCAGCCGGAAGGCCCCGTGACGGATGGTAAGATCTTTATCATCAAACATCTGGTTTCGGTGGAGCGCGACGCACAGTAAGCGCCTGCCCGAAAATAAGGAGGAATAACAATGAAGCTTCATGAGCTTTCCCCGGTCCCCGGTAGCGTCAAAGCACGTTATCGCAAGGGCAGAGGTCCCGGAAGCGGCAACGGTAAGACTGCCGGCAAGGGACATAAGGGTCAGAACGCCCGCAGCGGCGGGGGTGTCCGCATCGGCTTTGAAGGCGGTCAGATCCCCGCTTACAGACGCCTCCCGAAGAGAGGCTTCGGCAACAGCTTGTTTGCCAAGAACTATGCCATCATCAACGTGGCTTCGCTCAATGACATCTTCGCCGATGGCGATGTGGTCACCGTCGAAGCTCTGATGGAAAAGAAGATCATCAAGAATGCAGAGTGCGGCCTCAAGGTCCTCGGCAACGGTGAGATCTCCAAGAAACTGACGGTTCAAGCGAAGGTTTTCTCCGCCGCCGCCAAGGAGAAGATCGAAGCCGCGGGCGGAAAGGCAGAGGTAATCTGAGATGTTTAAGACACTCGCAACCGCCTGGAAGCTGCCGGATCTGCGCCGTAAGATGCTCTTTACGGTGATGATTCTTGTTCTGTTCAGACTCGGCTGCGTGATTCAGGTGCCGTTTATCAGCTTAGTAGAGGATGCTCAACAGAGTGCACAGAGCGGTCTGTTCCAGTACTTCGACATTTTGTCCGGTCAGGCATTTTCGCAGGGCACCCTCTTTGCACTGAGTGTCTCCCCGTACATCACCGCATCCATCGTGATTCAGTTGCTCACCATTGCGATCCCCGCATTGGAGAGACTGCAGAAGAGCGGGGAAGAGGGTCAGAAGAAGATCAATATGATCACTCGTTACATTACGATTGCTCTGGCTCTCGTCACCAGCTACGGCTACTATATCACCATCAAGAACAGCACCGGTCTTCCGATCGAACTGACGGATGATGGTATCTTCCCGATGTTTGTGATCATCGCCTGCCACTGCGCAGGTGCGGCGATCATCATGTGGATGGGTGAGAAGATCACCGAGCACGGTATCGGCAACGGTATCTCCATGATCCTGTTTGTCAACATCGTCTCCTCGCTTCCGACGATGGCAAGCTCCTTTGTGAGCTATGTCGCCACTTACTCGGAGCTGGATATGATTGCTGATCTCGGTGTCATCATTGCGATCTATGCGGCTATGCTCGTCGTGGCTATCGGTATCGTCGCGTTCGTCTGCTTCTTCACGGAGAGCGAACGTCGTCTGCCGGTTCAGTACGCCAAGCGCGTCGTGGGCCGTAAGATGTACGGCGGTCAGAGCACCCACCTGCCCCTCAAGATGAATATGACCGGTGTTATGCCGATCATCTTCGCTTCCACGATCATCTCCCTGCCCTCTACCATTCAGATGTTCTTCCCCGACCTGAAAGAGGGATTCTGGTATGAGTTCTTCCGGTTCTTCAGCGCGGATAATTGGACTTATCCCGTACTGATGTGCTTGTTGATCGTGGCGTTTGCATACTTCTATCAGTCGATTTCTTTCAATCCGATGGAAGTGGCGAACAACTTAAAGAAAAACGGCGGCTTCATCCCCGGTATCCGTCCGGGCAAGCCGACCAGTGACTTCATCAAGAAGAGCTTGAACAAAATCACCTTGATTGGTGCTTTCTTCCTCGGCATCGTTGCCTTGATCCCGATGCTCGTCGGTCTTCTGGGCATCAGCTTCGGCACCGTGACCTTCGGCGGCACCTCGCTGCTGATTCTGGTCGGTGTCATCATCGAGGTCAGAACTCAACTTGAGTCTCAGATCACGATGCGCCACTTCAAGGGCTTTTTGGAGTAAGAATGAACATGATCTTTTTGGGCGCGCCGGGTGCCGGTAAAGGCACCCACGCGGCCCGGGTCGCAGAGCGACTTTCCATTCCCACCGTTTCCACCGGCGCCCTGCTTCGGCAGGCAATTGCCGCGGACACCGAGCTCGGCAGGGAAGCAGCCCGTCATATGCAGGGCGGCAACCTCGCACCGGACGCATTGGTGCTGGGAATTGTGAAAGAGCGCATCGCTCAGGACGACTGCAAGCAAGGCTTTATTCTGGACGGGTTCCCCCGCACCGTCGCACAGGCAGAAGCACTTGATGCACTCGGCATCCGTTTGGATGCGGTGCTCAATCTGCACATACCCAACAATACCATCATAAATCAAATGTCCGGCCGC
>JAZRZY010000014.1:0-6076 GCA_045601605.1 Eubacteriales bacterium | reverse complement strand
TTTTCTTTTCTCTTGAAAAGCGGCGTTGTCTGTGTTAGACTGATTTGACATAGATGAAAGGAACCGAAAAAATGAAAAAAAGCATGTTTGTTTCGCTTCTCTGCGTGTTGCTCGCCTGTCTTTGCGCCTGCGGCGGAAGCGTGAATGTGAAAGATTCCAAAGCCACCGCTTCCGAACTCATCGCCAAGGCGACGGAAAATCTCTTGTGGGAAAATGAGATCTACACCAAGGATGCCGCGCCCCTTGACGAACTTTATTTTAACTATTATTTCGGCGCCGCCGACAGCGCGGAGTTTTTCTCCGTCGTCTCCGATTACGGCCTCGCCGTTCAGACCTCCAACTCTGCCGATGAGATCGGCATTTTCAAGATCAACACCGTCCTCGATGAGGAGGCCTTCCGTGCGGAAAGTACCCTGACGGGCGACGCGCTCACCCGTGCCGTCGAGACCGCAAGCGCTTCTTTGGTCGAAGACAACCTGCTCAAAGCCGAGGCGTATTGCCGTAATCGTGTCAGCATCTTCTTGAATCAGACGGAAAATTACGACGCCGGCGAATATGCCAAGGCGCAGAATGCACTCATCGCCAGCCACGGATACTACGTGTACTATATCATTTCGGGCGACAATGCATCGATCGAAAAGATCATCACCGCCCAGATCGACGCAAAAGCCGTCTAAATTCACAAAAGTTTTACCGAAAGTCAGGATCGTTTTATGCCTCGGAATGTTTCGCTTTTACAGTTGCACATCGGCCGCTTTGCCGGACTGTGCGACTTGTCGTTGGAATTCCGGCCGGATCGCCCCAATCTCGTAATTGCGGCGAATCGGGCGGGGAAGACGACTGTGTGCGAATTCATTCGCTTTATGTTCTACGGTATGGACGTGACGAGCGGTCGTTTCTTCCCTTGGGAGGGGGAACGCACCGTCAGCGGCAGTCTTTCGCTTTTGTGGGGCGAGGAGAGATACGACATTTCCCGTATGCAGAGCGGTGATTCCGCCGGACACGTCAGCGTGGTTGAGGCGGCGACCGAACGGGAGGTTCAGCTGGGCGAGAAAACACCGGGGGAATATTTTCTCGGCATCGATTCCTGGCTCTATGACCGCACCGTTTATTGCCAACAGAAGCAGAACGCCAAGATTCAGGAAGATCTGAGCGTGGAAGCGCTGGATCGCCTTGCCGCCGTCTTTTCCGACGGTGCGGGCGTCTATTCCGAAGTCAAGCGCTTGACCGAGGCGAAAAATCGCCTAATGAACAAAGAGAAAAACGGCGAGATCGATCGTTTGATGGTGCGCCGCAAGGAATATGAAATGCGTATGGTCGAGATCGATCGCCGCCGCGCGCAGATCGCACAGACGCAGCAGCAGCTTGAGGAATGTGAGTCGAAGATGGCGGAGATCAGCCGCCGCATCGTGCTCACCAAGGCGGAGCTGAAGGATCACGGTGATCTGCGCGCTTCGGACAGCCTCACTGCCTTGAAGGACGAGATCGAACAAAACGAGAACCGTTTGCGTACCTTGGCCACCGAAGCACACATCGGGCAGATCTTGCCGAACCGTGTGGCGGCCGAGGAACTGCGTATGCATTACGCGGAATATTGCCGTTTGAACGCCCGCCTGACCGAGGCAAAGGAAGCCTTGATGCTCTCGGAGGACAATCTGCGTCTGCACGGCAGCATCTTCGGTGCAGAAGTGGATGAAGCACAGGTCGAAGAGGCAAAGAAAACGGCCGACTCTTCCCGTAAACTGCGTGTCTTGTTTATGGCGCTTGCCATTTTCTTCGGCGTTTCCGCCATCGGACTTTTCTGCTTCTTGTACTTCGGACCTTTCGAGGTGCCGCTACTCAATTCCGGTATGTACGGGCTTATCTTTGCCATTTTGGCGGCAACGATGGCGCTCTGTTCCTCCGTTTTTCGTATGCGGATCGAGCGTTCGCTTGCCGCGCTGTCCGTCGAGACACTCGATGATTTTTATGCGATGTACGGGGAGTTTTTGGCATATCGCCGTTCACAGCTTTTGTATCGGGAACAGATCGCCAAGGAAGAGAGCAAGATCCGCGCGCTTCAGGAAGAGGCGAGTGCGGTGCTTTCGGAACTTGCGCGTTTTGCGCCGGGGGCGCAGGGTGCCAAAGAAATTTGCGACAACTGTCTGGAACTTCTGCAGTCTTATGCCACGTTTTGCGCGCTCGGCGAGCGCATCAAGGAGCTTCGTGAGAAGTATCGCCTGCTTTCCGGTGATGAGCATGCCGCAGAGGAGAAGCGAGAGGAAAGTGAGACGCTTGCTCTTGAGAGAAAGCTGATGCAGCTTTCGCAGACCAACGAGCAGCTTTACGCGCAGAAAACCACGCTTGAGACGACCTTGGCAGAGCTTCGCGCCGAGGGTGATCCGGGCAGAGAACTCTCGGAACTGGTCTCGCAAAACGAGCGCGGACTTTTGAATTTGTTTGAGCAGTATCGCAGTTTGGAAATGTCCTTGGAGCTTGCCAAGGATGCTCAGGTGCGCTTTGAAAAGAGCGTAAAACAGCCGGTTGCCGAAGAGATCAATGCGATGCTTTCCTTCGTTTTGGAGCAGGGCGAAAGCTTTGAGTTCGGCGATCATTTTGAACTTTTGTATAAGCGCGGAGAGCGTCGTTTCCCGCTCTCGGAAGCGGGCGGCGGGCTCTCGGAACTCGCGAGTCTCGCTATGCGTCTGTGCGTTTCGGGGCGTGCGATTCGGCATAACATTCCCCTCATTTTCGACGAGAGCTTCACCTATATCGATGAACGCTCCAAACGCGCCCTCTCGGATCTTTTGGGTGAGAAGCAGGCGCAGATGCTTATTTTCGCCTCCGGTTCGGACATTGTGGCCGCTTTCTCGGAGGGCGCGGTCATTCAGACCTTTGGGAGTGCTTTGTGAGAGAACCTTTTGCGTTAACGTCTATTCGCGGCATCGGCGCGCGCCGTGCAGAGGTGTTTGCTTCTGCAGGCATCACGGATGCCGCTTCTCTTTTGCTTTATTTTCCCTCCTCATTTCGGGAGAACAGATGTGTCACCCTCGCGCAAACGGAGTTTGCAAAGCCCGCGCTTTGTCGCCTAACCTTGCAGAGCATCCCGCGCATCTCGTATTTCGGCGGCAAGAAACGCGCTCTGCGCTTTACTGCCGCAGACGAGAGCGGCATCTGCGAGGTCATCTTCTTTTATCAGACGTATTTGCAGAGTCGCTTTGAAGTCGGGAAGCCCTATTATTTCTACGGACGCTTCAAGCCCTCCGGCACGCGCTACGTTGTCTTTTCGCCGGAGTTTGAAGACGGCGAAGAGGTGCTTGCCCCCGTCGTACCGATCTATCCGCTCGTTCGCTCTTTGAGCCGGAAGATGCTCTCTTCCGCAATCTCGCAGGTCTTGGAATTTGCGGCGGAGCTTGTGCCGGAAAATTTGCCTTTGGAACTGCGCGATCGCCTCGGACTTTTGCCGCGGGAACAAGCCGTGCGCCTGATGCACCGCCCCGCTACCTTGGAGGAGGCGGAGGCGGCTCGGCGCCGTTTTGCTTTCGAGGAGCTTTATTTCTTCCGTCTGGATCTGCTTTTGATGCAGAAGAAGCGTGGGGTCCCGAGCGTTTCGGCAATGCACGCCGTTTCGATGAAGCCTTTTTTCGATGCGCTTGGATTTTCACCCACAGTTGCCCAGAACCGTGCCATTGCCGAGATTTCGGCCGACCTTGTCGGAGACGGACACGGCGGCAGGATCGCCGCGATGCACCGTCTCTTGCAGGGAGACGTGGGAAGCGGGAAAACGGCGGTTGCCGCCGCCGCGCTCTACCTTGCTCTGCGGAACGGAAAGCAGTGTGCCCTGATGGCGCCGACGGAGCTTTTGGCGGCACAGCACGCTCGAAAGCTCGGGGCATTGTTTGCAGGCCTCGGTTTTGAGACGCTTCTTTTGACCGGCTCGACCAAGGTCGCGGAGCGCCGCACCGTTGCCGCACGCCTTGCCTCGGGGGAGCCTTGCCTTCTCATCGGTACGCATGCCCTGCTTTCGGATTGGGTGCAGAGCGAGTCGTTTTCGCTCATCGTCGTGGATGAACAGCACCGTTTCGGCGTGCGGCAGAGGGATACGCTCTTGGCTAAGGCAAATGAGAAAAATCTCTTGGTTATGAGTGCAACGCCCATCCCTCGTACACTTGCGCTGTTTCTGTTTTCGCGCGAGGACGTCTCCGTGCTGGACGAGTTGCCGGCAGGCAGAATCCCCGTGGAGACTTTCTATATCGGGGAAGGCAAGCGTGAGCGCGCCGATGCTTTCATCAAGAAGCGCTTGGAGGCGGGGGAACGCGCCTACATCGTCTGTCCTCTGATCGAAGAGAGCGAGGAGAGTGACCTGATGGCCGCAGAAAGCCGTTTTGAAGCGGCGGTGCGTACCTTCGCGCCGTATCGGGTCGGCTTTTTGCACGGGAAAATGTCTGCCGCCGAAAAAGCGCGCACAATGGAAGCGTTTGCTGCGGGGGATACCCGCGTGCTCGTCTCCACCACGGTGATTGAGATCGGCATCGACGTGCCGGAAGCAACGGTGATGTGCGTGGAAAATGCGGAACGCTTTGGCCTTGCCACCTTGCACCAACTTCGCGGACGGGTGGGAAGAGGAAACCTTGCTTCGTTCTGCATTCTCATTTCCTCGGCAAAAGGGCAGAACGCGAGACAGAGGCTTGCCAATCTCTGCGAGACTGCGGATGGCTTTGCGCTTGCCGAATTTGATATGAAGCACCGCGGCCCGGGGGATTTCTTCGGCGTGGCGCAGAGCGGTAAACTTGTTTTCTCGGCGGCGAAAACGGCAGACGAGGCCCTTTTGGAAGAGGCGTCCCGTGCCGCAGAGGATTTTTTTGAAAAAACGGTTGACAATTAAAAAAAGCTATGGTATGATATCACCTGCGCCCGAAAGCACGCGGGTGTGGCGGAATTGGCAGACGCGCCAGACTTAGGATCTGGTGAGCAATCGTGCAGGTTCAAGTCCTGTCACCCGCACCATAGAATACGGAGGCATAGCCCAGCTGGTTAGAGCGCTTGCTTGACATGCAAGAGGTCACAGGTTCGAGTCCCGTTGTCTCCACCAAAAATCGACAGGTTTTGACCTGTCCATTTTTTTATCCATTGCGAAAGCAATGGTATATTATCAGTCCGTCAGGACTGCATATCATCACGCATCAGCGTGTATAGTGACTTTCGCAAGGATGATATACAAGACCTCGTCTTGATGAAACATACGGCTTCGCCGTGATTTATGTGGGACTTCAAATTCATACGCAAAGTTCTCGCAAATATCTTTTTTATCCAAAGTGCAACTTGGCATATCATCAGCCCCTGCGAGGCCGTATCTCATCACGCGGCAGGCACCGATAAAAGCACAAGAAAAAACGCATCGTCCCGCGGGACAATGCGTTTTTTGCGTGTGATTCATTTCTTTGCTTTGGGGCTGTAGAATAAGAGAGCGAGATAGGTCCAAAGCGGATAGGAGAGGAAGAGGTTGACGTTGAAGGTGTACATTGCATCCTGCAGGGCTTGGATGGTTGCCTCTGCATCGAAGCGGTAGCGGTTCATTTCCTCAAGGAACAGCGTGAAGTCGTCCACGGCAACGTAAACGGCGGAAGCGATCACGATGAGGATCAAGAAAATGCCGCCGATGGTGCGGAGGATTCTTCCGGCCTTCGTTTTTAGCAGGAAACAACCGATCGCAACGAGAATTAAGGGTAAAAAGGACATCAGATCCAAAATGAGCCAACCGACCGTCTGGTGATATCCGCCGTTTTCGGCCAGTTCAAACAGGCAGCCGAGGTAGTGGCAGAATTTCACTCCGACCAAAAGCAGGGTGCCCACACCGCAGAAGGCGGGGACGCATTTTTTATAAAGCAAGAGCCCCACGGCAATGAGGAGTATGGCGATGGGGAGCAGATACGCCGTGGCGAGATAGTGCAGATAATAGGGGTTTTCAAACCCTTCGGTAAACAGGTCAAGCAGATAACGCGTGCAATCGTAAGAATTGTAAAAAGCTTCGTGAAGCGCGATGGCGATGCACATAAGGGCGGCGATCGGCGTTTTCATCGTCACCGCAGGGGGCGAT
>JAZRZY010000013.1:0-7305 GCA_045601605.1 Eubacteriales bacterium | reverse complement strand
TCGATGATGTAGATGCCGTTGCGCTCGGTGAAGATGTACTCAGCCATCTTCGGGTTCCAGCGTCTGGTCTGGTGACCGAAGTGGACACCGGCTTCCAGAAGCTGCTTCATGGAAATAACAGCCATTTGGGGTTCCTCCTAGATTTGGGTTGATTTTTTTGATCCACCACCGCGCCCCGCCGAGTACGGGAAATTCCCGACCCACTCGGGTGGATGGCACGGTGTGCGTGATACCGAATTAAAATAACATAATTTATTATATTTTGCAAGCAAAACGGCAGAGAGAAATGGGAAAAATCCCTAAAATTTACAATTTGTTCACATCTTAGTCCAGTTTCATCCAGCCGCGCTTGATCCAGCCGAGCTTCCGCATCGCTTCGCTGATGCCGAGGGCGAGGACGGCGGGGAGGACGAATTGCAGAAGCGCGATGGAAAGAAGCGTCGTCAGGGCATCTCCGCCGGCGGCGGTCATCGATTGGAAGGTCATGATCGGACCGACGAGCCCGGAGGTGCCCATACCTGCACCGGTGGAGGTGCAAGTCATCCCGAACACGGTCGTCGCAAGGGGGCCGATGATGGCGCTTGTGAGTGTGGCAGGCACCCAGATCTGCGGATGACGCATAATGTTGGGGATCTGGAGCATCGAGGTGCCGAGGCCCTGAGAGATCAAGCCGGAAAACTTGTTTTCGCGGTAGGAGGCTACGGCAAAGCCTACCATTTGTGCGGCACAGCCGACCACGGCGGCACCGGCGGCAAGCCCGCCCAGATTCAGAGAGACTCCGAGGGCTGCAGAGGAGATGGGAAGCGTGAGTGCAAGCCCCATCAAAACGGCAATGACGATACCCATGAGGACGGGGTGCTTGTCGGTGTACCACATGATGGTGCTGCCGAGCGAATTCATAAAGGCGGAAACGGGAGGGCTGACGAGCAGGCCGACGGCGGCGCCGGAAAGAATGGTGACGAGCGGCGTGACGAGAATGTCAAGCTTTGTCCTGCCGGAGACGAGCGCGCCGACCTCTTCTGCGGCAAAGGCGGCGAGGAAAGCGCCGAGCGGCTCACCGGGGAGCGGGGAGACCTCCAGCATGTTTGCCGATTCCATGGTTTGCGGATCGACGAGCAAAAAGCTCTGTGCGTTTGCTGCCACGATGACGTTTCCTGCGAGAATTTGCGCGGCAAATGCACCGATCAGACCGGCGACGGCGGCGGAGACCATTACCATCGGGGCACGCTTGAAGCGGGAGGCGGTGGCAACTCCGATGCCGGCGCCCGTCAGGATTTTGGCAAGACCCGCAACACCGTTGAGGAGCGTTCCGATCAGGTCGAGCGCCTCGGCGAAGGTGCCCGTCATATCGGCGGCGAGGCCGAGGAGGATCGTTGCAATTTGACCGAGAATGGTTCCGACGATCAGCGTGCAGAACAGACCCTGCGCCATAGCGGAGAATCCGTCGATGAAAAAGTGGTGCAATGCCCGAGAAAGGAGATTTTTGGTTTGCTTTTTGTTCATGGCGTTCGTTCCTTGTGCGAGAGGGAGTTTCGGAGTATTATAGCGTGAAACGGTCTGTTTGGCAAGGCGAAAAACAGAAAAAGATCCCCTTTTGGAAGGGGGATCTTTCGGTGCGGTTTTCAGGCGATCAAATACCAGGCGCCGTCCACGAAGGCGACGAGGTGAGAAAGCGAGGTCTGCTGCACTTCGGTTTCGGCGTCGGGGGCGTAGTTGCAGACCAACTGTACGTTGGCGATTGCCGTCACCTGCTCTGCGGTATAGGAACCGTTAAAGAGATAACTCGTGTAGTCAGTCTCCATAAATTCGGCAAGCGCTTTCTCGGTGTAGAGGGAGATCGTCATTGCCTCGATGTCCGTAAAAACAAATTCTTCATACTGAGATCGTTGGGTTGCGTTGGAGCTTTCCAGAAACGCCTGGGTGTCCTGGTAGCCCTGTGCGGAGGCCATCTGTTCCAAGGTGCTCTGGCGGGCGTTGGGCGGCAAAAGATCGATGTAGGCGCCGAAATCGAAGTCCACAAAGAGCGCATCAAAGCAGTCGTAAGCTACCTGCTCGGCTCCCACGGGGTCGGCGTAGGGGTGAAAGATGTGCAAAACGTCCGCCTCTTTTACGAAGCAGGAGACACCGAGAAACGCGGCGCAGGCAAAGGTGCATACGAAAGCAAGTGTCAGGCAGACGCTGAGGAGGACAACGGCTGCGGTTCTCATCGGCTTCTTGCCTTTCTTCGGCTCCTCACCCGATTCAAAGCCCTCGGAGCAGACGGGAAGAGGGATGCGATCCGCCTGTTCGTCGCTTGTGGCTTCGGCTTCGTTTTGAGGATCGGTTGCTTCTTCCGTCGGAAGCGTCTCTTCCGCCGCAGAGACGGCTGTCTCTTCTGCGGAGGCGATCACGTTTGTTTCAGAAACGGCTGCTTCTTCCGGTTGCGGGTGACAGACGGGGCAGAGGCCCTCGCCCTCGTATTCGTTTTGACAAACGTCGCATTTCATAGCAGGTTCTCCTTGCATTAAAAGTCTGTGGAATAATATACGCCGTCGATCTCGGCGAAAGAATAGACCGCAACGTAAGAGGCGGTATCCTCGGCGCGGGTGGCTCGACAGGTGATTTCTGCGTGCACCGCTTTCCCGATGCGCGCCTTTTCGATGCCGAAGCGCCTGAGAAGGTCGTCTTTGAGGCTCTCTGTCGCCGACTCGTCCATTAAGGTGACGCTTGTGCGGAGCTCTTCAAAACGGTAGGACTGTTCTTTGCGAAGGGTGAGAAACCGTTCTTCCAGAGCGGCGCGGTCCTCACAACCGTAACTTTGACAGAGTTCTTTCAGGCAGGCGTCTCTCGCTTCCTGCGGGACGAATTCCAAAAGTGCGTTCAGATCGTAGGACTGATTTCCTGCGAGCAAAAGTGCCTCGGCCTTTGCCGCAATGTCTTTTTGCTCTTCCTTGCTCAGGGTGTCGTCGGCGGGCAACGGATCTGCCGAAGGGGATTCTTGCGTGGTGTTCGGCTGAAACGCGGGCAAGACCAAAAAGACGGTCAGAGCGATCAAAAGCGTCACGAAGAGGCTTGCAAGCAGGATCTTGAGGATTGTGCGGCGCCGCTCGGCGCGCAGAAGTGCGCGAAGCGTTTCGTCTTGCTTTTCGGCTTCTGCGATCTCCTCGTCAAAACGGAATTCTTCTTCAAATTCACCGTCAAAGGCGTCGTCGCGGCGAAGCTGTTTTCCGCACACCGTGCAGTAGAGGGGATCTTCCGTCTCCAGCCGGGTTTTACAACGGGGACAAATCATAAGCCTCTCCATAGTTTGGGTTTGTTTCAGTATATCCCTTGCATCATTTCCTGTCAAGAAAAAAGAGCCACGCACGGTGGCTCTTTTCCTCATTCTTCTCCTACGGCCTTGTGATATTCTTCCGCAGTGGCACCCTCGTCCAGTACGAAGGAGCAACTGAACAGCTTGAAGGAGTCAAACTTGTCTGGGTACTCTTGCGGGGTGATTTCGGTTTTCAGATTGTCCGATTCAATGTAAACGTAGCAGTAGGGGTCGGCATCGTTTTGCTCGGTGCGCGGCGTTTTTCGGGCGTGGCGCAGAACAAATTCGAGCGCCTCGATCCGGTCACTTGAGACGTCTGCCGCTTCTCCGGATTCTTTCGGCAGCACGCAGTTGATGTTGATTTGCCAGTTTTCGCGTTCGCTTTCCGATGCCGCGCGGTAGGCATTCGACAGTTCTTCCAGCGCTTCGAGTACGGGTGCAAGCGTGCGATGCTCGATCTCAAAGCAGACCCCGGCGGTTTCGGGCAACAGTTCAGGGTCGATGACGAGGCCTAATTCTTTGCCCTGCGCGGGCCCTTCGCCGATGGTGTAGCTGAGCGTAAATTCTTGGTTGAGGCCACCGCCGTTCTGCTGGGCGAGATACCAGTCGGAGAAGTCGATTGTACTTAGCTCCTCGCGCAAAGTTTCAAAGACCTGACGCGCATCCTCGTCGGTGCAGTCGGTTCCGTTGAGATGCGTGCCCGTCAGAGCGATGGTTCCGATCGGCTCAGGCAGAGTAGTCCATGCATCCACGAAGGCGGGGTCGTTCTTCATATATTCGGTCAGAAGAAGGCGATCCTCATCGCTCAAATAGACCGTGCGCTCGCGCGTGCCGAGCAGGGTGGAGGCGGAGACCTCCAGAGAAGTGTAGCCTTGATAACCGAACATACTGCCCCGAGTATAACGCTCGTTGAAGGCGTCTCGCCCCTCGTTTTGGAGTAGGGCGGCCTGTTCCCGCAGACGCGTCGCCATCAGCTCGAGAAGCTTATCATCCGTCAGGCGGATCTGCGGGGCGCAGAGGTTTCCGTAGCCGGTATAATCCAAATAAACGTTGTTATAGTAATCGCTGCCCGACTTTACGGTGATGCTGAGCAGATCGTCCTTCGTCGGTTGAAAGGAGAGGGCGTAGGTGTTGATTCCGACGAGCGTTCCGAAGAAGAGAAGCACGCCGAGCAGTACGATCCACAGGGATTTCGCCGCCCGAAGCATCTTTTTGAAGCTGCGCGTGGTGAAAAGCTCGTAGAGGAAGTAGAGCAAAAGACCGAAGATGAGAATGGGGATCAACACTTCGGGAAGAATGTTCCATTCCAAAATTTCGGTGTAGAAGATGGCAACGAAGACGGAGAAGAAGGCAATCGTCAGCAAAACGCGCCAAAAGGCCTGCATCTTCGGCGTCGGGGCGCTCTGGTGCGCCATTTCGCTCTTGCGCCGGACAAACAGAAGGGCGCCGACAGCGAGGTATAAAAGGAGCAAAACGGCGGTGTAAAGAATGGAGGAAACCTCGTAGTAGGGCTCCGTTCCGAAGAGCGGTCCGATCGCGTTGTAGCATACAAGATTCAGGCGGAAGTTGAAGAAGGGGGAGATCGCTTCGCTTTGCAGGATCGGCGCGGCGGTGCTTGCGGCAAGGGAAAGGCAGGTCAGAAAGATGCGCGGCAAAAACAGGACCATGGCGCTGACGGCAAGGTTGTTGAACGTTGTTCCCGTGACGGCCATAGCGATCGAGATGCCGGCGGCAGTCGCCAAAGCGGCGATCGTCGTAGAGAGCACGTAAAGGAGAAAAGAGGCGACGAGAAGGGAGTAATATTGCGAAAATACGGCAGAGTAGAACAGCACCAGCAGGATCGCCTCCAAAGCGAAGATCAAAAGCCAGAAGAAGACGGAGGCCATGAAGCTGAAGTAAAGGCAGACGCGGGAGGCGGGGAGGGCGTGGTAAAAGTCTGCACAGTTTCTGCGGTTCAAGAAGCGGAAGAGAAACAGGGTCAGAACGGGTGCGGCGACGGTGGAGGACCACGTCAAGATCGGGGCAACGGTAAGACCGTCCACGACTTGGGCGATCACCGTGCCGTCGTCTTCCGCGATGAAAACGGTTTGCGAGAGGCAGGGGAGTACCATGGTCAGAAAGATCTGTACGGCGATGAGGATGACACCGACGATGCCGATGATCCTCGTCTGGCGCACACCCTCCCACCAAAGTGCGGGGCTGAAGAAGCGACGTTGTTTCACAGCAGGATCCCTCCTTCCTCTGCGTTGAATGCATAGCCGAGCGATTCCATCTCGTAGGTAAAGACCTCCTCAAGCGAGAGGGGAAGCACGTCCAAAAGCAAGGGCTGTAACGGCGTGAGGCGAGCGCAGATCTCGTTTCGCTCACCTTGCACGATGAAATTTGCCACACTGCCGTATTGCACGTAGTGCAGCGGCGAGAGAAAGGCGAACGTCTCCTTGTCAAACGGGGCGGCAAGCGCGATCTGGATCTTGAATTTTTCAGTCTTTAAGTTCTGGATGTCGCGTTCAAACACCAAGCCTCCGCGGTGCAGAAGGGCAAGCTGATCGCAGGTGTCTTCCAACTCGCGCAGGGAATGGGAGGTGATGACGGCGGTGGCCTTTCGGGTGAGCACGTCCTCACAGATGAGGTTTTTGACATAGGCGCGCATCACGGGATCAAGCCCGTCGAAGGTCTCGTCAAACAGGATGTATTCGGGGCGGCAGGCGAGGGCGAGAGCGGTGGCAGCCTGTCGCTTCATTCCCTTGGAGAAGGCGGAGATCGCCTTTTTCTTCGGCAGCTTCAGCTCCGACACCAGCCTCCAAAAGACCTCTTTGTCAAAGGAAGGGAAGGCAGATTCGTAGAGCGTTTGCATCCGAGACAGCGTTGCCCCCGGCAGAAAGTAGAGCTCGTCCGGAACGAAAGCGATCTTGGACTTCGTTTCGGGATTCTCCCATACGGGTGCGCCGTCCATCGTGACGGTGCCTGAGTCGGGTCTGATTACGCCTGCGATCATTCGTAAAAACGTGGATTTTCCGGCACCGTTGGAACCCACCATGCCGTAAATACATCCGTTTGCAATGTTGCAGGATACGTTTTCAAGTGCGGTAAAATCCCCAAAGCGTTTGGTCAGATTTTCAACACAGATCATCGATCTTCACCCCTTTCATTGTTTGGCTCTGCGGCGCGATAGGCATCGCGCACGGTGCGGAGGATCTGCTCCTCCGACACACCTGCAAGCGCCATTTGCGTCACACTTTGGCGCAGATGTTCAAGGCGTGCTTCTTGGTCGCGCAAGAGCGTTTCGCGTGCATCTGCACGCACGAAAAAGCCGCGCCCCTGCACTGCGGTGATCAGCTCTCTCTGCTCCAATTCTCCGTAAGCGTGGAGGATGGTGCGGGGGTTGATGGAGTGGGTCAGGGCCACGCTCCGAATGGAGGGAAGCTGATCGCCGGGGCGCAGAACGCCGCTCAGGAGAAAGCGCTCCAGTTGCCGCACGAGCTGCTCATAGACGGGCGTGCGGGACAGTACGTCGATTTGAAACATAGTACCTCGTTTTTCTCATAGGTGTTGCACCTGTTATACAACACCTACATTATAGCAACTCCGTTTTTCATTGTCAAGGGGGGAGGGGAAGAAAAAGAGAGAAAAAACTTGTAAAAATCTCTTGACAAAGCCTCCCGCTTTGTGTATGATATTAAGGCACTTCACATGGCCCGGTAGTTCAGCTGGTTAGAACGCTAGCCTGTCACGCTAGAGGTCGTGGGTTCGAGTCCCATCCGGGTCGCCACTTCTTTTTTGGAACGGACGGCGTCCGCCGAGCACTGTGAAGCACACCACCTGCGGATTTAGCTCATTTGGTAGAGCGCGACCTTGCCAAGGTCGAGGTGGCGGGTTCGAGCCCCGTAATCCGCTCCATACGGCGCCATAGCCAGGCGGTAAGGCCGAGGTCTGCAAAACCTCTACCCCCAGTTCGAGTCTGGGTGGCGCCTCCAGAAAAAACTCCTTGAGATTTCTCAAGGAGTTTTTTCAAT
>JAZRZY010000012.1:0-4374 GCA_045601605.1 Eubacteriales bacterium | reverse complement strand
GCGATGTTGCAATAGAAACACATAAAGAGAAAAATGGTGCTGAATACGTTGCGATAATAGGACCAAGTTTTGGTGGAGATACTATCAAAAACCATGCACGCAAAAAAGGATTTGCTCTTATAACGGATGAGGAGTTGATTGCTGTTGCTAACAACGTGCAAGCTTTAGGACTTAGTTTGACTGAAACATCCACTATATTCCAAGTACCTAATGGTCTCGCTCGATTAAACGAATTGATTGACACAAGGAAGAGAGAGCAAGAAATACTAACCCTTGTCATTTCTACATTCAAGCAGGAGCAGGATGCAATGGAAAGTCTTTCTGCACGTGATTTATATTTCTTGTTACGTAGAACGGATCTTTCTCCATCGCTTGAAGAATTAATAAATGCCTTTGAAACGCTTTCAAAAGACGAGATAGGTATTTTGAAACAGGTTAAAAAAGCCTCTGCTACCGAGAATATCACATATTCAATCCAAGGGGAAAAGCATTGTGTCAACAAGTTGCGTGCTTTGGCAAATGCAATTGAAAAAGGATTGTTATAACCCCATAACCACTAGGCACTATTCCGCGAGCGATTTTGCAACATTTTCTGAAACAAAAACTCTGATAAATGAAATAATGGGTAGAAAAACGGGTTCAATATTGCCGTTTGGGATAACATATAGGGCATAAATAAGCCAAAGAAAAACCACGAAAAAGAATGGGAATAATAACTACCGGCTTACAAGTGCCCGGAAACCCTTGGAAACAAAGGGCTTTCGGGCATTTTTTAAGAAAGACTCAGGAGGCGGAAAATGGCGTTGAAAGTGATCACGCAAAACGTGATGGTGGGGCAAAACAGCATCGGCGGCTCCTACGGGGAGCGCAGACCGCTTTTAAAGCGCGCTCTGTTCGGCGCCGACGTGATCGGGCTCCAGGAAGTGATGCCGCTTTGGAAAGAGGCGTTTGACGAGGATCTGGAGGGCTATGAACACGCCCTTCTTTACCGAAGCAGAGAGCAGCTGGAAGCAACGCCGATCTATTGGAAAAGAGAGCGTTTTGAGCGGCTTGAGGACGGACATTTCTGGTTGTCGGAGACGCCGCAGACGGAGTCCTACGGCTGGGGTGCCGCCTATCCGCGGATCTGCTCCTGGGTGCGTCTGTACGACCGCGAGGAGGCGTATGAGTTCGCGTTTATCAACACGCATCTCGACAACGTCAGTGCCGAGGCGCGCGTGCGAGGGATGGAAGAAATCCGTTCCTTTGTCTTTGAGTGCTTTTCCGGTCTGCCGGTGATCCTGACGGGCGATTTCAACGACAAGCCCGACTCCGAGACCGTTCGGGTGGCAAACCGGTTTTTGACGGATGTCCGAACGTTTTCGGACAAGCCGAACTTCGAGAATACCTACCACGGGTTCGGGACGGTGAGCGGCTCCTGTATCGATTACGTCTACGTAAACGCGCATTTCGCCTGCACCCGTTTTGAGGTCATCAAAGAGAGGGAGGGGCGCTCGTTCCAGTCGGATCACTACGGACTTTCGGCAACCCTGACGCTCAAATGAGCGTGCGTTCCGGACCGGCGGGACATCCCCGTTCTTCGAAAAACACGTCAAACGGCTTGGGAGTTCTCCCGGGCCGTTTTTTGTGGCAAAATTGAGGGTCGCCGTATTGATTTGGCTGTCAAAACTTGTTATAATATGATATCTTTGAAAGAAACGGAAGGGGGAGAGGGAATGCGACGCGTCCTTTGCGTGCTGTTTTGCTTGCTGTTTCTCGTCTCCGTGCGCGAGACCGAGCCCGCGGGGCTTTGAGAGGCCTGTTTTTGTTCAATCGGCCGAAGATGGTTTTCTTGAAAAAAACGAAAATTGTAGAATCGGCTATTGAAAAAGCGAAAAAAAACGAGTATAATGTCTCTATTCTTTTTGAAACCAAACCCACTGATATAAGGAGATTTAATTATGGCAATGAAGGTTCTGTACACCGGCAAGACCAAGAACGTTGTGCTTGACGAAGAGACGGGTGTGGTGCATCTGTTTTTCAAGGACAGTATGACGGGGGAGAACGGCGTGTTCGATCCCGGCTCCAACACCGTCGGCGGCTCCGTTGAGGGCAAGGGTAAGACGGGGCTTGCGCTTTCCAAATATTTCTTTGAATTGATGGAGAAAAACGGCATTCCCACCCATTACCTCGGCTGTGACCTCGATGCGGGTATGATGAAGGTGCGTAACCTCACCGTGCCGAAGCTTGAGTTCGTCGTGCGTTACTTCACCGCCGGCAGTATGTGCCGCCGCTTCACGCTGGAGGAGGGCATCGTTTTCGATCCGCCGTACGCAGAGGTGACTTTGAAGGACGACGAGCAGGGCGATCCGCTCATCAGCGAGCGCATCTGCCTGATGAAGGGCATTCTGAAGCCCGGTCAGTACGAGGAAGCACAGAAGATCGTGCTTTCCGTCGGCGAAGTTCTGAAGAAGGAGCTTGCCGCACTGGATCTGACTCTCATCGATTTCAAGATCGAAGTCGGTTACGATGCCGACGGAAAGATCTACGTCGCAGACGAGATCACGCCCGACATCTGGCGCGTCAAGGATTCCGAGGGCAACATCCCCAACCAGCTCGATTGCTCCAACCTGCTCTTTGCAAAGCTCGGCCTGTAAGAAACACGTTCCCGTGCATCCGCTTTCGGATGCACGGGTCTTTTTTTGTGCCACTTGACAAAGGGGGGAGCAGCGGGTAAAATTTTCAGGTATTTTGCAAAAAAGGAGGCCATCGGGTGGCTACGCTGCTTTTGATCGTCATTTACGTCGGCTACATTTCGCTCGGTGTGCCGGATTCTTTGTTCGGTGCGGCTTGGCCCGCGATCGTCGAAGCCTTTGATTTGCCCGTGTCCTACGGGGGATTCATTTCGCTCGTCTGCTCGGTCTGCACCTTTCTCTCCAGCCTTTTTTCCGCGCGGCTGATCTTGCGCTTCGGCACGTATCGCATCACGCTTTTTTCCACGGCGATGACGGCTGCGGCACTTCTCCTGATGAGTGCGGTGCCGAGCTTTCCGCTCCTCCTTTTGCTCTGCATCCCCTTGGGGCTCGGCGCCGGAGCGATCGATTCTGCTCTCAACGGCTACGTTGCCTTGCATTACAGCGCGAAGCAGATGAACTTTTTGCATTGCTTTTACGGCGTGGGCGTCACCCTGTCTCCGATGATCGTTTCTTCGGCACTTCGCTTCTTTTCGTTTGAGGCGGGATTTTTGGGAGTGGGGCTTTTACAGCTTATTATCGCGCTTTTGTTGGCGGCGAGCTTTCCGCTTTGGAAACGCACGGCAGAGGGAGACTCGGAGGAGTCGGTCGGCGAGGTTCTCAGCCTCCCGCAGATGTTTCGCACGCGCGGAGTGTGCGGCTTCTGGGTCCTCTTTTTTGCCTCCTGTGCGCTGGAGTTTACGGTGGGCACGTGGAGCGCAAGCTATCTCTGCGGCACGCGCGCACTTTCCGCCGCCGAGGGCGCGGGGCTTGTGACCTTGTATTATGCGGGCATTGCACTCGGCCGCTTTTCCTCCGGTCTTCTCGTGGGAAGAATGGGAGCGAAACGGATGATCCTCTTTTCTGCCGTTATGATCCCTTCGGCGCTTCTGCTTCTTTTTTTGCCGCTTTCGGGTCTGTTCTGTGCGGCGGTCTTGTTCCTGATCGGGTTTTTCAACGGACCGATCTATCCGAATCTGATGTATCTGACGCCCGTGCTCTTCGGGCGGGAACGCGCACAGAGTCTGATGGGCTCGTTTTTGGCGGCGGCTTGCCTCGGCATCATGCTTGCGCCGCCGCTGTTCGGGCTCGTCGCATCCCTTTTCTCGCTTTCTGCGTTTGTGTTTTTTGCCTTTGGCGTGTTCGCGCTTTTCCTGGTTGCTTTGCCGTTTTCCGGACTTTTTCACGCGAAGCGCGGGGCGGAAAAAGATTCTACTTGAAACCGCGGCGTGTTTCTGCTATAATGTGCAAGGCATCATTGCCGTTTTCGTTTTTTAGACTTTGACCTGTGGATGGATAAGGAGTAGAACGCCTATGGATTGGGTATTGGATTTGATCTGCAACCCCTTCTTGGTCACGTCGATCAGTGCCTGGGCACTGGCGCAGATCATCAAGTGCATTGTGGATGCGATCGTCAACCGAAAATTCGATCTGGCGCGTCTCATCGGAGACGGCGGAATGCCCTCTGCACATTCTGCCACCGTGATTGCGCTTGCCACGATGGCCGCTCTGCGCTGTGGGCTCGGAACGTTTGAATTTGCCTTTGCCGCCATTTTCGCCGTGGTGGTCTGCCGCGATGCCGTGGGCGTCCGTCAGGAAACGGGTAAGCAGGCGGTGCTGCTGCAGAAGATGATCGACGTGGTGGAGGAATTGACCAAGGAGG
>JAZRZY010000011.1:0-5610 GCA_045601605.1 Eubacteriales bacterium | reverse complement strand
AAAAAAGCCCGACTCTTCTGAGTCGGTCTTTTCTGTCGGGCTTTATTTTGCGAGGTTGGCTTCCAGAGCGGCGAGCTGATCGAAGAGTTCCTTGGGGAACTTGTCGTCGAACTTCGCGTAGAATTCCTTGATGCCTTCGATCTCCTGCTTCCAGAGATCGACGTCCACGCTGAGAAGCTCGCGGACGGTATCGATGTCGATGTCCAGACCCTCGATGTTGATGTCCTCGGCCTTCGGCAGATAACCGATGGCGGATTCTTCGGCCTCGACCTTGTCGTCGCAACGGTCGATGATCCACTTGAGAACGCGCATATTGTCGCCGAAGCCGGGCCAGATGAAGTGGCCTCCGACGTCGGTGCGGAACCAGTTGACGTTGAAGATCTTGGGAGCGTTCGGGATCTTCTTGCCCATGTCGATCCAGTGAGCGAAGTAAGACGCCATGTTGTAGCCGCAGAAGGGCAGCATTGCCATCGGGTCACGACGGACCACACCGACGGCACCGGCCGCGGCAGCCGTGGTCTCGCTGGCCATGATGGAGCCGACGAACACGCCGTGGTTCCAAGAGCGGGACTGGTACACCAGCGGAGCGGTCTTGGCGCGACGGCCGCCGAAGATGATGGCAGAGATCGGCACGCCCTCGCCCTTATCTACCTCAGAGGAGAGGCAGGGACAGTTGTGGATCGGAGCGGTGAAGCGGCTGTTGGGATGTGCGGCGCAGGTGGACTTATCCGCCTTGTCGGACTTCGCGGGATCCCATGCGTTTCCGCGCCAGTCGATCCCCTCGGTGGGCAGATCCTTGTTGAGGCCTTCCCACCAGACGGTGTTGTCGTCGGTCTTGTGGCAAACGTTGGTGAAGATGGTGTTGCGCTCGGTGGACTTGAGCGCGTTGTAGTTGGAATGGGCGTTGGTGCCGGGGGCAACGCCGAAGAAGCCGTTTTCGGGGTTGATCGCGTAGAGGCGGCCGTCCTTGCCGACGCGCATCCAGGCGATGTCGTCACCGACGGTCCAGACCTTGTAGCCCTTGGCGCGGAAGCCTTCCGGCGGGATCATCATCGCGAGGTTGGTCTTGCCGCAGGCAGACGGGAACGCCGCCGCCACGTACTTGACCTCTCCCTCGGGATTCTCAAGGCCGAGGATGAGCATATGCTCTGCCATCCAGCCCTCTTTCCAGCCCTGATAGGAGGCGATGCGAAGCGCGAAGCACTTCTTGCCCTGCAGGACGTTGCCGCCGTAGTTGGAGTTGACCGAGATGATGGCGTTATCCTGCGGGAAGTGGCAGATGTAACGCTGCTCCTTGTCGATGTCGCAGGAGGCGTGCAGACCGCGCACCCAGTCGTTGCTGTCGCCGAGGACGTCAAGGACGGCCTTGCCGACACGAGCCATGATGGCCATGTTCAGAACGACGTAACGGGTGTCGGTCAGCTCGATGCCGACCTTGGCAAGCGGGCTGCCGATGGGGCCCATGGAGTAGGGAATGACGTACATCGTGCGTCCCTTGTAGCTGCCGCGGGCGATGTTGTGCAGCTTGGTGTACATTTCCTCGGGGTCACACCAATGGTTGGTGGGGCCGGCTTCCTCTGCGGTCGGGGTGCAGATGAAGGTGCGATCCTCCACGCGCGCCACGTCGTTTTCACGGGTGCGGTGCAGGTAACAGCCGGGAAGTTTTTCTTCGTTGAGTTTGAAGAGCTCGCCGGATTCCACGGCCTCGCGGCGCAGTTCCTCCAGCTGTTCTTCGCTTCCGTCGATCCAGACGACTTTGTCCGGGCAGACAAGGGCCTTCATTTCTTCGACCCATTGCAGAAGAGTCTTGTTTTGAGTCATAATCTTGTTTCCTTTCGACAAATTCTATGTGGAGGGATGAAAGCTCAAAAAGCAAAAATCCCAACGTTCACCAATTAACAGTATATAGAAAAACCGCAAAAAATGCAAGTCTTTTTTTCGCACGCTTTGCGCTTGACGGGCGGGGGCGCTTTGTGGTATAATTTGAAAACCATTTTCAAATTCGGAGGAAGTATGGAGCTTCTCACCTGTCAGGATCTCACCCTCGCCTACGGAAAGCACACCGTGGTGGAAAAGCTCTCCTTTTCGCTGAGCCAAGGGCAACGGGTTCTCGTCTGCGGCGAGAACGGAAGCGGCAAGTCCACCCTGCTTCGTGCGCTGGTCGGTCTGCACGCGCCCGAGCAGGGAAGGATCGTTTTTGCCGACGGCGTCGCGCGCGGCATCGGATATCTGCCGCAAAAGAGCGCGGAAGCCGCCGATTTTCCCGCCAGCGCCTTTGAGGTCGCCGCCCTCGGTCTGCGCCGAAGGGGGATCTTCCTTTCCCGCGCACAGAAAAAAGAGGTTCTCTCCGCCCTCGCCCTCTTCGGGGCAGAGGCGTTTTCCGCGCGTCCCTTTGCCGCCCTTTCCGGCGGCCAGCGGCAGCGCGTACTGCTTGCGCGCGCCTATCTCAGCGCGTGCCGCGTGCTGCTTTTGGACGAGCCCGTCACGGGGCTCGACCCCAAGATCACCCACGAGCTCTACCACACGCTGCGCGCCGTCTCCCGCACGGGACGCGCCCTGCTGTTCGTCAGCCACGACATCCACGGCGCCCTCTCCTTTGCCACGCACGTTCTGCACCTGAACGCGCAGGCCGAGGCGCGCTTTTACACCGTGGAGGAATTCACCGAGAGCGCCCATTTTTGTGCGCTCTGTCAGGAGGTGCATCATGCTTGACGCTCTGCTTCTGCCCTTCTCCTACGGCTTTTTCGTCGTTGCGCTGATCGTGGGCGCCTCCGTCGCGCTCGTCGCCGCACTCGTCGGCACGCACCTGTCCTCCGGCGGCTTCTCCATGCTCGGTGACGGACTCTCCCACGTCGGTTTCGGCGCACTTGCGGTCGCGGCGGCGCTGGGGCTCTTTCCTCTGCCCGTCGCCGTCGTCTGTGCCGTGCTTGCCGCATTTTTGCTTTTGCGGCTCGCCTCGCGCCCCCACGCGCGTGCAGATGCCCTGATCGCCATGCTCTCCGCCGCAAGTCTTGCCGTCGGTGTCATCGCCGTCCATCTCTCGGGCTCCACGGTGGATCTGAACTCCTATCTCTTCGGCTCCGTCCTCGCCGTGCGCGCCGCAGACGCGCCCCTGCTTTTGGGGCTCTGCGCCGTCGCGCTCGTCGCCTACCTTGTCCTGTATCCCGCCTTCTTCTCCCTGTCTTTCGACGAGGAGTTCCTCGCCTCCCAAACGGGCAAGGCCTCGCTTCTGCGCGGCATACTCGCCGCCCTCTCCGCCGTCACCGTCGTGCTGGGGATGCAGAGCGTGGGCGCGCTTCTCATCTCCGCGCTGCTCATTTTCCCCTCCGCCTCCGCCAAGCACGTGGCGCGCACCTTCCGAATGACCGTCGCTCTCTCCGCCGTCTTCGGAGTCTCCTCCTTCGTCACGGGGCTGTACCTCTCCTACTGCCTCTCGCTTCCTGCGGGCGCCTCCGTGGTCGTGGTAGAGGCCGCGCTGTACCTCGTCTGCCTCGCGCTCGGCTCTCTTTTGAAAAAGCGAACGCGCTGACCGATCCAAGACCCGCTTTAGCGGGTCTTTTTTCTGCCCCGTGCCTTGCAAGAGCGGGCGCGCTGTGCTATAATAAAGCAAATTCAGCGTGGAGGATCTGGGCTTTGGAGTGTGTTTCGCTGTTTTCCGGCTCCGGCGGAAACTCGATCTTTGTGAAAAGCGAAAACACCCGCATTCTGGTGGATGCGGGCGTCTCCTTTCGCCGCATCTGCCTCGCGCTCTCGGGGCTTCATGAGCAGATCGAGGAGCTGGACGGCATCTTTTTCACCCACGAGCACTCCGATCACATCGGCGCTCTGCCCATGCTCTTAAAAAAGACCTCTTTGCCCTTTTACCTTGCCGCGGCAAGTGCCGAGGCGGCCTATGAAACGCTTTTGGCAAAGGATCCCTCGCTTGCCGCAGAATTCGTGCTCCGCACCTTTACCGTGGAGCCGGGGGAAGAGTACGAGCTCGGCGCGCTTGCCTTCTCGCCCTTTTCGCTCCCGCACGATTCCGCCGCCTGTCTCGGCGCGGTGTTCTATGCCCCCGACGGCAAAAAGGCGCTCGGCATTGCCACCGACCTCGGCGAGGCCACCGTGGAGGCGCGCCGCGCGCTCTACGGCTGTCCCGCGCTGATCCTGGAATCCAACCACGACCCCGTGATGCTGAAAAACGGCCCCTATCCGCCCTATCTGCAGGCGCGCATCGCAAGCGAGTTCGGCCATCTGTCCAACCCCGACTGCGCCTCCCTTTGCTCGGTGCTTGCGCCGGGCGGCTTGAGGCGCGTTTTGCTCTTCCACCTCTCGGCGGAGAACAACAGCCCCCGAAAAGCGCTGGAGGAAACTCGCCGCGCCCTTGCGGCGACAGAGGCTGAGATCACCGTGCAGACGGCAAGCCCCGACTGCCCCTGCATCCTGCTGTAACGCAAGAAAAATACACCCGTCCCACGCAGAGCGACACCCCCGTCCGTTCTCTGCGCGGGCTTTTGGCGTTTCCCACCCGAAAAGAGGCAATTATGGAATTCATCAAACAAGAGATCCGCAACTTTTCCGCCTTTTCTGCCCTGCAGGAGGCACGCAAAAAGGCGGGCATCTGCATCGCGGAGGGCGTCTGCGAGGGCGCACGCGCGCCCCTTGTGGCGACCCTGTCCGAGGGAGAGCAGCGCACTCTCGTGCTTGCCTCCGACGAGCGGGAAGCCTTGCAGACCGTCGCCGAGCTGCGTGCCATGGGCACGGAGGCCGCCTTTTTCCCCGCGCGCGAATATTCCCTGACCTGTGACGAGACCCGAAGCGAGGTCTTCTCCACACAGCGCCTTGCCGTGCTGTGCGCCCTGCGCGAGGAGGGGACGCTCACCGTCGTCACCACGGCGGAGGCGGCCCTGCAGCTGACGCTCTCTCCCACGCGCTTTTCCGAACTTTCCTGCCGCATTCGCGCCAATCAGACGCTCTCGCCGGAAACCCTTTGCAAAACGCTTGCGGCGCTCAATTTTTGCGCCGCGGAGCGCGTAGAGGGCGTGGGGCAATTCTCCCGCCGAGGCGGCATCGTGGACTTCTTCTCGCCCGCCGAGGCAGATGCCTGCCGCGTGGAGTTTTTCGGCGATGAGGTGGAAAGACTGACCTTCTTCGACACCTCGACGCAGACGAGCGTCAGCTTTCCCGAATCCGTCACCCTTCTGCCGCCCGAGGAGCTTTACCTCGGCGAGGACGCCTCCGCCCTGCTCGCGGAGCAGATCGAGAAAAAGCAAACGGACAAAAAGCTGTCCGATGCACAGCGCACCTTCCTCACGGCGCAAAAGGAGGCGCTCCTCACCCGCACGGGCGCCGCGGCAGACACCGTTTTCGCGTGCGTCAACGAAGAGGCTTGTCTCTTGGATCACTTGGCGGATGCGCCCGTCTTCGTTCTGGATCTCGCCCGCACGGTAAAGTCGCTCACGGACGCCCGCCGCGCACAGGCCGCCCTCTTCGAGGCGGCGGCGGATGCGGGCGCCTTCTCCCTTGCCGCACCGCCCACTCTGCCGGAGGAGGAGGCATTTTTCGCGCTTTTGAACACGCGCAGGACCGTCTCCTGCGGTGCGCTCTGGACGGGCTTTGAGACCGAGCGTC
>JAZRZY010000010.1:0-7096 GCA_045601605.1 Eubacteriales bacterium | reverse complement strand
GATAGCCCCAGTTGTCTTCCTAAGTCCGCTTGGCCTCCGACTTCTCTTGCCCCCGAGCTTCTCGCGGAAGGCAACGTCGCGGCCGTGGCGGCCACCCTCGCCGCTCCGCTTGCTGCGGCGCTCTCCTATGCCGTCACCTTCCCCGTCTTGCTGATCCTCTTGCTCTGTCTCGTACGCCTCCTGCTCGTTTTGGCAAAGAAATTCAACCGCGTACCGCTTTTGGGGGGCGCCAACCGTATCATCGGGCTCTTGCTCGGGCTTTGCGAAGGCATCCTGCTCGCCTGGGCGCTGGCGGAAACGTTCCACCAGCTTCTGCCCTATCTTGCCGCAGAGAAAGACGCTCTCTTTTACGGCTTTGACGAGAGTGCCCCGCTTCTCTACCACACCTTGAACAGCTTCAACCCCATCGCACTTCTGTCCGACGCCTTTTCCGGACAAACGATCATTTGACGAGGCCGCTTATGTTCCAGAAAAAACACATTCCGAATTATCTCTCCGCACTCCGAATCCTTTTGGTGCCGGTCTATCTCTGGCTGTTTTTTGCCGTGTCCAAGCCGCTTGCCGCCGTCATACTCATCCTCTGCGCGGCAACGGACGCCCTCGACGGGTATTTGGCGCGCAAGAACAACTGGATCTCCGATCTCGGAAAGCTCTTGGATCCCTTTGCGGATAAACTTGCAAGTCTGAGCACGCTCATCGCACTGAGCATTTCCGGCCTTCTGCCCTGGTGGATCACTGCTTTGGCCATCCTCAAGGAGGTCGTGATGATCGTCGCCGCCGCCTTCCTCGCCGGAAAGATGAAGATCGTGGTTGCCAGCGTCTGGTACGGGAAGCTTGCCACCGTGCTCTTCTACGTGGTGGTCCTGGTGCTGCACTTCTTCTCCGACCTGATGCTCTCAAACCCCATCCCTGCGACGATCCTGCACTGGATCCTCTTTCTCTCCATGGCAGGTGCCGCACTCGGCTACCTGTTCCACTATCTGAACAATCTTCTCAAAGAAAACAAAAAGAAGTAAGGAATCCCGATCATGGTACAAAAAGTTTGCTCCCGTTGCGGCAAGGAACGCCCCATCGTCGTCTTCGTCAACCGCATCAATGCGGGAAAAGTCGAAGGCGTGGACGGCTATTGCCTGCGCTGTGCCCGCGAGTTGAAAATTGAACCCATCTCTTCCCAGCTTGAGCGCATGGGCGTCTCCGACGAGGACATCGAAGAGATGGAAAATCAGATGCAGGGGCTCTTGCAAGGCGCCGAAGAGGAATTCGGTGCCGACGACGAAGGGCACGCGCCCGCCTTCGACCTCGGTCGTCTGCTCTCCGGAATGATGCAGATGCCCACAGGCCAAGACGAAACGCTGCCCGCAGAGCCCGTCTCCGACAAAAAGGCGGAAAAGAAAGCGAAAAAAGACGCCAAAAAGACAGAAGAGGAGCGCAAATACCTCTCTCAATTCTGTCTGGATCTCACCCGCCGTGCAAGAGAAGGAAAGCTCGACCGCATCATCGGCCGCGAGCAGGAGCTGGACCGCGTCATTCAGATCCTCTCCCGCCGCGGAAAGAACAACCCCTGTCTCATCGGAGAGCCCGGTGTGGGCAAGACCGCCATTGCGGAGGCTCTCGCCCAGCGCATTGCCGAGGGAAAGGTTCCCTACCGCCTCAAGGATCGCGAGATCTTCGTGCTTGATATGACGGCGCTCGTGGCCGGAACGCAGTTCCGAGGTCAATTTGAAAACCGCATCCGCGCCCTCATCGGCGAGGTGAAAAAGTGCGGCAACATCATTCTGATGATCGATGAGATCCATACGCTGGTCTCTGCAGGTGACGCCGAAGGCGGTATGAACGCCGCCAACATCTTAAAGCCCGCCCTCTCCCGCGGGGAGATCCAAGTCATCGGCGCCACGACGCTCGTGGAGTACCGCAAGCACATTGAAAAGGACGCCGCGCTCGAACGCCGCTTCCAGCCCGTGACGGTGGACGAGCCCTCCATCTCCGATTCCATCGAGATCCTAAACGGCATCGCCCCCTACTACGAGACCTTCCACCAGATCAAGATCCCGCCCGTGGTACTCGCGGATGCGGTGCGCCTTTCCGAGCGATACATCACCGAGCGCTTCCTGCCCGATAAGGCGATCGACTTGATCGACGAGGCCGCAAGCCGTGCCTCGCTGGACAGCGCCGTTTTGGAGCGTCTTGCCGTTCTGCAGGACGAGCGCGCCGCGCAAAACCGCATTCTGGAACAAGCCGAAGCGGAGACCGCCCCGACCGATGAGACCTATGCGAAGATCGCTCACGCCAAGACCGCACTTGCCACAAGCGAAGCGGAATTCAACGAGCTTCTGGCAAAAAGGGACTCCGTCGTGCTCACGCGCGACGATCTGGCGCGCGTCATTGAGATCTGGACGGGCATTCCCGCCTCCTCCATCCGCAAAAACGAGTGGGAAAAGATCGCCGCCCTCCCCACCGCGCTCCGCACGCGCCTGAAGGGACAGGACGAGGCCGTGGACGCCCTCTGCCGCGCCATTGCCCGCAGTCGCACGGGCATCTCCCCGAAGCACAAGCCCGCCTCCTTCCTCTTTGCGGGTCCGACGGGCGTGGGAAAAACCGAACTGGTCAAACAGCTCTCCGTCGCGCTCTTTGACAGCGAGGAGGCTCTGATCCGTCTGGACATGTCCGAATATATGGAAAAACACGCCGTGAGCCGCATCATCGGCTCTCCCCCCGGATACGTCGGTTACGACGAGGCGGGACAGCTGACCGAAAAGATCCGCAGAAAGCCCTACTCCGTCATTCTCTTCGACGAGATCGAAAAGGCACACCCCGACGTACTCAACGTTCTCCTGCAGATCCTCGACGACGGGCGCATCACCGACAGCCACGGGAAGACCGTGAACTTTGAAAACACGGTGATCGTTATGACCACCAACGCAGGAAGCACGAAGGCAGATGCCGTCGGCTTCTCCCGCTCTCAAAAGGAGCAGAGTGCCGAACGCACTCAAAAGGCGCTTTTGGAATTCTTGCGCCCCGAGTTCTTAAACCGCATCGACGAGGTCATCACGTTTGCTCCGCTCTCAATGGCCGTGATGGAAGAGATCGCCGCACTTCTACTCGGCGACCTCAAGGATGCAATGAAGGAGCAAGGGCTTACCCTCCTCTACGACGACGAGGTCTGCCGCACGGCTGCCAAAGACTCCTACAGCGAAAAATTCGGTGCGCGTGAGCTGCGCCGCTATCTGCAGAAGCACGTGGAGGATCCCACCGCCGCCCTGCTTCTCGCCTCCTTTGAAAATCCCCCCACCGAAATCCGCCTGACGGTCAAAAACGGTAAGATCGAAGCCGCAGGCTGAAAAAAGAGACACGACTATGAATCTACTGGACCTTCATCCCAACGAGCTTTGCGAAATCCTGCGCTGTGATCCGGCGCAGGGTCTTGACGCGCTCGCCGTCCAGCAAAACCGCAAGGAATTCGGCGAAAATGCGCCGCCGGACTCGCTCTTTGATCCGAAAAGCATCTTGAAGAGCCTGTTTTCCAACGTGCTTTTCTGTATGTTTTTGGCGCTTTCCCTCTTCTCCCTCTTCACCGAAAACCGCACGGTGGCCTCCGTCTGTCTCATCGTCAGCGGCATCTGCTACGCAGTCTTCTACCTCTTTTGTATGTACAAGGCGCGGCCGCTGACCTTATCGAAGCGCAAGCTTTCCACGAAATACGCCGTCTTACGCGAGGGCAAGCAAGTACAGGTGCGCTCGGCAGAGCTGGTGCCCGGGGACCTTCTCCTTCTGCACCGCGGCGAATGCGTCCCCTGCGACGGCATCCTGCTTCAGGCGACGGATCTGAAGGTCTGCCAGGTCCAGATCGACTCCCGCGCACAGGCCTCCAAGCACGCCTACTTCGACCTGTCGGAAAAGGATCTGCACCGTTCCAAGCTCTACTGCGGCAGCGTTCTGCTTTCCGGCGAAGGCACTCTGCTCGTGTGCAACACGGGCAAAAACATCCGCAAGACCTCCCTTTCCGAGCGTCAGAGAGCAAGACTGCCCCGCCCGCTTGCCACCGCCGCAGACTATGCCCGCCGCCTCTCTCTGGGGCTCTGCGGATTGGCAACGCTCCTCTTTTTGCTCGGCACCTTCCTCGGCGTGGACGCCTACTCCAACTTCTTTTTACTTTGCACCGTCGCCGTAGCCGTTTTGCCTGAGTTCTGCGAGGCCATCACCCGTTTGATGCTGGTGCTTCCGCTTGCCGATCTGCGCCGCAGGGGCTGTCTTGTGAAAAACTACGCCGCGCTGGACGCCCTGCTTCACACCGATCGCATCCTCGTGGATTCCGCCTCCTATTTTTTGGATGCGGATATCCGTCCTTCCACCTACTTCTATGCCAATCACCCCCGCAGCGTGCGCGAGGTCTCCGAGGGGCTCTTTACCCTCATCTCCTACTGCCGTCTCTGCTGTGAGGACAAGCCGAAAAAGAAGGCTCAAATGTGGTACGGAAAGAGCAGCGTAGATGCCGCCATCTGCCGCACCGCCCCTGAATTCGGCATCGATAAGGAATATCTTTCCCACTCCTTTTTGACCATCAACCGTGCCCCCTTTTCGGAGGAGCGCGGCTATTCCGCCGCCTTGATTTTGGAGCACGAGCGCTGCTACCAGATCCTGCGCGGCAGACCGACGGAGGTCTTATCGCGCTGTACGCACTCCCTGCAGGAAAAGCGCGCCGTCCCCCTGTCTGCCTCTGCCAAGGCAAGGCTGTTCCAAGCCGCCGATCAGCTCGCCGCGACAGGCGAGGTCGTAGTGGCGGTTGCGCGCCGATTCTTCCGCAGTGCGCCCGAAAACCTGAACGTCGCCGACGCCGAATATATGACGTTTGTCGGATTCCTTTCCTTCCATACTCCGATGCGCGCCGAAAGTGCGGAGGCCGTCGCCTCCTGCCGCGCCGACGGAGTGCGCGTGATCCTCTGCACGGACAACGACCCCGACGCAACGCTCGGCATTGCCCGCAACATGGAGTTTTTTGACGAAGGGGAAAGCCCCTTTATCCTGACGGGCGAAAAAGCGCGCCGCATGGACGAAATCACCCTGTGGGAGCACTTTACCGACAGCCGCGTCTTCTGCGCCTTGAGCCCGCTGGGAAAACGCAGCGTCATCCTCGCGCAAAAGCAGGCAGGGCATACCACCCTCGCCTGTACCCACTCCTCCTCCGACACCCTCTCTCAGGAAGCGGCAGACGTGAACGTGGTCTGCGTGCGTGACGAGCGAGCCGCCCTGTTGCAAAACGCCGACGTCGTACTCACGGGCGAGCGCTTTGAGCTGTTGCCCGAGCTTTTGAGGCTCTCGCGGCGCGTGTTCTCCGGCGGTCTGCGCATCCTGCGTTTTTCCATCGTGCTGATGATCGCACTCTTCTCCACCTGCGCCTTTTCGTTGTTGTTCGGCGATGCAAACACACTCTTACAGCCTCTTCCGGCACTTCTCTTGGGGCTGATCTTCTTCCCCTTTGCCTGCATCTCCATGAGTCAGGATCATCGCCTGATCTCCACCCTCAAGCCCATTGAGAAGGACAGTTTCTTCCACTCGACACTGAAGGATCTCTCCGCCTACGCCGCTTCCGTCGGCATCGGCGTCGGTGCCGTGACAGCACTGACCTACCTTCTCACCTCCCTCTTTTCACACCCCGCCGAAGCCAGCGGCGCCGCGCTTGTGACGTTGTATCTCTCCGCCGCCGTCAGTCTCTTCGGCGCACGCAAGACAAAGCCGCTTTCCACCTTTGAATTCCATCTCAATCCTTGGGTCTTTGCCGTCGTGCCGCTTGCGCTTGTGCTTCTCTGTGCCCTCTTTTTCCTGCCGACGGTACGCACCCATCTGGGGCTTTTGCTCCCCTCCGCACTCTCCCTGCCCATCAGCCTGCTCTTTTCCTTCGTTCCTTTGGCTGCAGGGGAGCTTTGCAAACTTGTCAAACTGCGCCTTGCGCGCAAAAAATAATTTTTTTGAAAGGAGTCATTCCCATGACCACCGTCACCAAACAATCCCTCATCGGAGAAGTTCTCGAACTTGATCCCGCCCTTGCCGAATTCTTCTTTGATATCGGCATGCATTGCCTCGGCTGTCCCTCCGCCAGAAGCGAATCCATCGAGATGGCCTGTGCCGTGCACGGCACCGATGCAGACGAACTGATCGCCAAGATCAACGCCTACCTCGCAAGCAAATAATTGCGCCCCCTCTCCAACCGACTCAACGCCCTTTTGGAGCTTGTGCCCCGCTGTTCGCTCGCCGCAGACATCGGGGCTGACCACGGTCTTCTGACGGTAGAGCTCCTCAAGTGCGGGATCGCCGCGCACGTCGTCTGCACCGATCTCAGCGCCCCCTCGCTGGAAAAGGCACGCGCCGCCGTACACGATGCGGGGCTGAGTGCATCGGTCACCTTCGCCGTAGGAGACGGACTGACTGCCTTGGGCGCGCTTCGCCCCGAGGCCGTCGTGATCGCCGGAATGGGCGGCGAGACCATCGCCGAGATCCTTTCCGGTGCCGAAGACGGCGACACGCACTATCTCTTGCAACCGATGACACGCGCCTCCCATTTGCGGCGCGCGCTTTCGGCGCGCGGCTTTTCCATCCTGGAAGAGAGGCTTGCAAAAGACGACGGGCGCATCTACCCCGTTCTGCACGCCGTACCTGCCGAAAGGAAAACAGAGATCAGCGATCTGGAAGCCCTCTGCGGCGCACACCACCTTGCGCGCTGCAACGACGCTCTGACGCAGGAATATCTCTGCGCCGTCAAGGACTCGATCCGACGCCGCCGCGACGGCAGGCGACGCGCCTTACTGGAAACCGACGAAGAGGACGCGCTCCTGACACAGCTTTTGCCCTATTTGAAACCGAAAACGGAGGAATTATGAACATCCGTTCCCTTTACCGCGCACTCTGTGAGCATTACCCCGAAGACACGCGCTGCGCCTTCGACCTCGACGGGCTGCAGCTCTGCCCCGACGAAGCCCGGGAGGTGAAAACCGTCGTGTGTGCGCTGGACGTGACGCGCGAGAGCGTGGACTATGCCGTCAGCGTCGGCGCAGACGTGCTTCTGACTCACCACAAGTCGGATCGTAGCCATGTCGTTCTGTGA
>JAZRZY010000009.1:0-3326 GCA_045601605.1 Eubacteriales bacterium | reverse complement strand
CGAGCGCGCCCCACGTGGCGGGGCCGACGATGCCGTCTGCCGACAAGCCGAAAATGCGCTGGAAGGCGCGCACGGACTCTTCCGTACCCGAGCCGAAGATCCCGTCCACGCTGAGCGCAGGGATGCTCTTCAGCACGCGGCGAATGACGGAGAGGGCGTTTTGCACGTAGCGCACGTCGGTGCCGGACTGCCCGCGGCGCACAAGTCTTCCGGGATACGGGCGCGTATAGGCGGCGCTGTCGGAATCAAACAGACAGGTCTCCGTCGCCGTAAGCACCTCGCCGAGCGCGCCCCACGTGGCGGGGCCGACGATGCCGTCTGCCGACAAGCCGAAAATGCGCTGGAAGGCGCGCACGGACTCCTCCGTGCCCGCGCCGAAGATCCCGTCCACGCTGAGCGCGGGGATCTGCAAAAACGCCTCTCGGATGCGGCGCAGAGACTCCTGCACGTATCTGACGTCCTCGCCGCGACTGCCGCGACGGATCAGGGTGCCGGGATACGGGCGCACGTCCGGCACCTCCGGCGGCGTCGGCACGTTCTGGGCGCCGCGGTAAGCATCCACCAAGGCGTTCCACGTAGCGGGGCCGACGATGCCGTCTGCCGACAGCCCCAAGAACCGCTGGGCGGCCGAAACAGCGCGCTCCGTCGCCGCACCGTAGATGCCGTCGATGCGCTCTTCGGGGATCTCGGGGTTGTAGGCGGCAAGGGTGTTGAGGAAAAACTGCACGGTCTGCACGCTCGTGCCGCGACTGCCGCGGCGCAGCGTGCCGGGGAAAGCGAAGTCGTTGTACTGCGGCAATTCCCCCTCGCTGCCAAGCTCCGCAAGCTTTTTCACCGCCACGTAATAATGGCTGATGGCGTACCACGTCGCACGGCCGACGACGCCGTCTGCAGAGAGCCCCGCGATGCGCTGGAACGCGCGCACGGCGGCCTGCGTGTTTGCACCGAACACGCCGTCGGCGAAAACGAGCGGAATGGCGGGATAGTTGATGGCGATGCGATCCAGACGGATCTGCAGATCGAGGACGTCCTGCCCCGAGCTTCCGAGCGTCAGGGGCGTGCCGGGATAGGACTCGGGGATGGATTCGATGTTGTCGGTGGTGACGAGGTCGACGTCCCCGTAGTAGAATTCCAAAATCTGCCGCGCGGTGAAGCCGTCCTCCGCCAGGGAGACCGTTCCCCATTGACTCATGCCGGGGCAGGAAACGGTGGAGCCGTTGCAGTACTCGGCGTAGAAGGGCTCCTCGCGCCCGGGCTTGATGATATAGGTGGAAAACAGCTCGTCGGCAATGCGCGAGACCGAGTCGTAAATGTTGCGCCCGTAAACGAAATACTGGTCGTAAGCGGTGGAGTTTGTGATATTGAAGCTGTACCCGCGCGCGGGATACCACTCCGTATAGATGCGGTTTAAGGCAAGCGAGATCTGCGCCAGAATGTTGGCGCGCAGACTCTCCTCCGGCCAGGTCGGATAGATCTCGCTGGAGGCGACGTTTTTGATATAATCGACGAAGGGCACGGTGACGTTTTGGGCAAACGAGTTGGGTGCGCCGAGATGCACGGTGATGCGCTCCGGCACCACCACGCGATCCAGAATGCGACCCGTGCCGTGGGCACTCATCGGGATCACGCTCTGGCGCAGGGCGTGCGGCGGGTTCTCATAGACCTGCGTGCCGCCGTGTGCCTCGCCCGTGAGCGGCAGAGGGATGAGGTTGATGACCTGACGGGAGGGGCTGTCTGCAAACATCTCCACGCCGCGGACGATGACGTCGTAATATCCCTCGGCGGAGCACTCCACGGTATAGGTGGAATACGGAAGGGCGAGCGTGTCGGGAACGAGCGTGAGTGCGCGGTCAGGCGCAGAGAGCAAAACGGGCTCGGAAATGCCCGAGCTGCCCGGCGCGAGAGAGCCTTGCGCGACGATGCTTCCCGTCTGATCCTTGACGGTATAGACGGCCTGCTCCACGGGCAGAGCGTAGCCCGTCTGAAAGACAAGTGTGAGGGTGGAATTTGCCATAAATTGAGTTACCTCCTTTTCTCCTTATACAGGATATGGAAAAAAAGAAGAAGAGTTCCTTTACAAATCGCAAAATCTTTGGTACAATGTCCATAGATCTCAAAGGAGGGACAAGCTTTATGAAATGCCCGAACTGCGGTTGCACCGAAAGCAAGGTGCTGGACTCTCGCCCCGCCGAGGATTTTCAGGCGATCCGCCGCCGCCGCGAATGCGAAGACTGCCAAAAACGCTTCACCACCTACGAACGCATGGAGACGATCCCGCTCGTGGTCGTCAAGCGCGACAAGAGCCGCGAGACCTTCGACCGAAACAAGCTCATCGGCAGTATGCTCCGTGCCTGTGAGAAGCGCACCGTCTCTCTCCAGCAGATCACCGACGCCGCCGACAAGGTGGAGCAGACGCTGACCTCCTCCCTCAAGACCGAGGTCTCCTCAGCTGAGATCGGTGAGCTTGTGATGAACGAGCTCAAGAAGATCGACGACGTCTCCTACGTCCGTTTTGCCTCCGTCTATCGCCAGTTTAAGGATCTCAACACCTTTATGGAGGAGCTTCAACGCCTCCTGAACGAGGAAAAGAAAAAATAAAACGAAAAACGCCGAGAGAGGCACTTCCGTCGGAAGTGCCTCTCTCTTTTTTCTCTGTGATCAGCTCGGTTTTTTGTTGTAGCGGTTCATTGCCTCGTCGCACTTGTCCTGCACGAGGAGATCCAGCGCCGAGAGCGCGTCGTCAAAGACGCCCGTCAAGCGCTTTTGATCCTCCTTGGAGAAGTCGCCGATGACCCAATCGATCTGCTCTTCGCCGGGGCCCTTCGGCTCCCCGACGCCAATGCGTACACGCGCAAACGCGTCGCTGCCGATGCAGTCGATGATGTTACGCAAGCCGTTGTGCCCCCCCGCAGAGCCGCTCTTGCGGATGCGAAGCCCGCCCACGGGCAGGTGAATGTCGTCGGAGAGGACGATGAGCCTCTCCGGCGGAAGCTTGTAAAAAGCGAGCGCTTCCCGCACGCTCTGTCCCGAGCGGTTCATATACGTCTGCGGCAGGAGAAGAAGCACGCGCTTGCCCGACAGGGTAAGCTCGCCCGTCAGCGCGTGAAAGCGCGCCCGACGCAGGTCTGCTCCCTCGCGCTTCAAAAGCGCGGCGGCGCAGAGAAAGCCCGCGTTGTGGCGGGTGTTCTCATACTTTTTCCCGGGGTTTCCGAGCGCGGCGACGACGTACTCGACGCCGCTCTTTTTGAACTTGGAAAACAGCATATCAGTCCTCGATCTGCAGAAGGTTTCGCACCGCGTGCCCCGCCATAACAAAGCCCATTACG
>JAZRZY010000008.1:0-3343 GCA_045601605.1 Eubacteriales bacterium | reverse complement strand
TTTTGGTTTTTTACGCCTGTGCGTTCTCGTCCGCTTCCCGTTTTTCAAGATCCCGCTTTACGAGCGCGTAAGCCGTTGCCGCAAGCGGCACGGCAAGCACCATGCCGAGAATGCCGAAAAGGCCGCCGCCGATGGTAACGGATGCCAAAACCCAAATGGCAGGCAAACCAAGCGAAGAACCAACCACGCGCGGGTAGATCAGGTTCCCCTCAATCTGCTGAAGGACGATTAAAAACACCACGAAGATAACCGCACTCAAGGGTGATTCCGAGAGCAGCATCAGTGCCCCGACAGCGCCGCTGATGTAGGCACCCGCGATCGGAACAAAGGCCATCACTGCAACAAGCGCACCGATCATTGGAGCATAGGGCAAGCGAAGCAGAAGCATTCCGAGAGTCACCAAACTTCCGAGAATCAATGCCTCCGTAGTCTGCCCCACAATGTAACGGCGGAAACTTTCGGAAAGCGTTTTCCAGAAATATAGGGAGCGATCATTCCATTTTTGCGGGAGATAACGAAGCATCAAACGGCGAATTTGAGCTGCAAGTCGTTCCTTTTGTGCCAACAGGTAAACCGAAAATACAATGCTGATGATCGCCGTAAACAAGCCGGAGAACACTGAGGAGACTGCGTTGTAAACTACGGTTACGACGTCCCCGAGGCCCGAGGTCAGCAAATCAAAGATTTGATTGATGCGCGCACTCCAGTCAATTTCCGAGAGGACGGCCAAAATGTCATCCGGCATAAAATCCCAGGTCTGCATCACCGCGACCAGAGATTTTAAGATTCCGGGCATTTTCCGCAAAATAAGTTCCACGCAGGAAAGCAGTTGCGGGAGTACAAGCCAAACAACCGCCGCCACAACGGCGATCAAGCTCAGATAGGCAAATATGATACAGAGCGGCCGACGCGCGCGAATCGCGAACCGCTTCTTGGCACGCGGAAAGAAATGCCGCTCGTAAAACTTCATCAATACGTTCACGACAAAGGCAATTCCCGCCCCGATGAACAACGGAAGAGCGGCGGAAAAAATTCCGTTCAGAATGCCCGAAACGCTCGCCCAGTAATGGATGCAAAGATACAGCAAAAAGACGCTGACGCCCACGCGAATGCAGGTCTTCCAATCCAACTTTATCATTCACAAACCTCTCAAACAAGTTCAAAATCCAAACTCATTATACAGAGTCACTCTTGCTTTTTCAAGGTCTCTTTCTAAATTTTCAACGTTTCAATCTTTCATAGATGCAGGAAATACCACCTGTTTCCAAAGCGGCAAAAACGCTTCCCGTTCCGCCTGCGGATACTCGGGAACCTCTCCGGTAAGAGCGTTCCTGAAATACTGATAAGAAAACACCGCACAACCGCTGCAGTTTTCCGTTTTCGCCGCGCACTCCAGGCTGCGAAACAAAATATCACTGTTTTCTGCCCATTCGTAAGCACCGCTGCCCGCATATTGGTCAAAGCCCGCAGACGCCTTATGAAAGCTCAGCCCGACAATCAGGCGCACCGAGTCCTCCGTCACCATCTGCGACCAACGCGAAAGCGTCTGATCAAACGGGTAAGTTTCGTGTTCAAAGCCGAAATAGATCTCCGGGCAGATATAATCCACAAACCCGGCCTCTCGGCACCAACGGAACACATCGGCATACTGCGCGGAAAATGCTCGATCGGGATTCCCTCCCGGCGCAATCCCGAACAGGGCACCGTTCTTTTTTTCGTGTACGACCCGATACAGTTCTTGCACCAACGTACTGATCGCCTCGCGGCGGAAATCGCCCAAATTCATCGTTCCGCCTGCATTCGTATACTCGGAAAAGCACTCGGCATCGTAGCTTGCGGAAGTCGTCGGATAAAAATAATCATCTATGTGAAGCCCATCCACATCGTACGTCTCCATAATTTCACTCGCACCGTCCACGATCATCTTTCGCACTTCCGTATAGCCGGGATTCAAATACCATCTGCCGTCCCCTTGCAAAATCAAGTATCTGCCGCGCAGCGCATCATCATCATACCAGCGACGCACATCGTATCGACCGTCCACCTGCTCCATCTCCTCCGTCGTCATCAATCGGAGCGGATTGATCCAAGCGTGGATAGAGAGACCCACTTCATGTGCGGCATCGACCAAAATGGAAAACGGATCATACTCAAACTTCCCGCCGTAAGCACCGACGACCATCTTCGAAGGCGGATAGACGGACGAGGGGTAAAAGCTGTCCCCAAACGGGCGCACCTGCACAAACACGGTATTAAATCCGTCTTTTTTGGCATTTTCCATAATCTGCGCGGCGCGGCGTATAAAATCGTCTTCATCGCGCTGTTTGTTCGATTTCAGATAAACCTTTTGCATATCCCATTGCGAAAGCCAAACCGCTTTGAGATTTTCAGGCGTTTCGGCAATGTAGCCCGGATCCTCGAGAGGCGTGACACCGACGGTAATATCATTGTCCGATGAAGGCGTCTGCACACTCGGATTTTCCACCACTTCTCCATTCTGCGGAAGCGTACAAGCGGATAAACACAGCAATACGGCAAACCATAAACACAGCTTTTTCATTTCCACACCCCTTTCGGATGCAATGTAGCAAAACACACGCAAAAAGTCTGTCAAAGTCTGTCAAGATGCAAAAAACGCCTGTTTGCACTTGCAAAGCAAGACGGATTATTGTATAATAATTGTCCCCATACGGGGGCGTACCGGTTTCGACGGGGTTTCGGAAGCGGGATGAGCGGGTAGAGTTGCAGAGCTCTTCAAAACTGCATTCTAAATTTAACTGCGAACAATCGTCAGTTAGTCGCTGCTTAATGCAGCCGTCCGGGCTTTGAGGACCGCGGCAAAGCCATAGGCGTCACAGAGCGGCCAACGTGTATTCTCCTAAGCTTTGCGGAGGGTCACGCACCAAGATGAAGCTACCGTCCCGATAGCGTGGCAGCGCGCGATCGGGCTCGGAAAATCAAAACACTGCCTGCACCCGGAGAGCATCCTGTGGATGGGATTTCGGACAGGGGTTCAACTCCCCTCGCCTCCACCAAAAAATTCGACAAGTTTCAACTTGTCGAATTTTTTTATCCAAGCCGCAGGCTTGGCATATCATCACGACGCAGTCGTGTATATCATCAAGGGCGCATTGCGCCCTTGTATCTCATCACGCGCCAGCGTGCATTTCCTGCGGCTTGATGATATACAATGCTTCGCATTGATGATATACCGCAACAAGTTGCGGATGATATACACGGCTTTCGCCGTGATTTATGTAAGAGTCCGAATTCATACGAAAAGCGGACTGGCGGATGCCGCGTGGACGGCTATCGGCCTTGCGGTAGGCACCTACTTAAACTG
>JAZRZY010000007.1:0-13141 GCA_045601605.1 Eubacteriales bacterium | reverse complement strand
GTAGTAGTTGAAGAGCTCGTAATTGGTGCCGATCTTGGCATTGACCTGATGCATATAGTCTTCCACGATGGCGGGAAGAGCATCGTAGTATTTGTTGCAGGCTTCGCGGGCCTGGAAGAAGATGTCGGGGTTCTGAGCGGTGCCCTTGAGGGTCGGATGCTCGGGGTTCATGGAATGCGCGCGGAAGGCCTTGACGGCATCCCAGTCAAGCATATCGCCGAGGTCTTCGTAATCCCAGACTTCGATCTTCTGGATCTCGTGGCTGGTGCGGAAGCCGTCGAAGAAGTGCAGGAAGGGAACTCTGCCGCGGATGGCGGAGAGGTGCGCGACGGCACCGAGGTCCATAACTTCCTGAACGCTGCCGGCGCAGAGCATGGCAAAACCGGTCTGGCGGCAGGCCATCACGTCGGAATGGTCACCGAAGATGGAGAGCGCGTGGCTCGCCAGAGCGCGGGCGGAAACGTGGATGACACCGGGGAGAAGCTCACCGGCGATCTTGTACATGTTCGGGATCATCAGAAGAAGACCCTGGCTCGCGGTGTAGGTAGTGGTCAGAGCACCGGCGGAAAGGGAGCCGTGCACGGTACCGGAGGCGCCGCCTTCGGACTGCATTTCGACCACCTTGACGGGCTGACCGAAGAGGTTCTTCTTGCCCTCGGCGGCCCACTTGTCAGTCGATTCCGCCATCGGGGAAGAGGGGGTGATGGGGTAGATGCCGGCAACTTCCGTGAACGCGTAAGAAACGTGTGCCGCGGCTGTGTTGCCGTCCATTGTCAGTTTTTTTCTAGCCATTTTAATCTCCGTTCCCGGCGAGAGTAGGCGCTCGAAAACCGATGTCCTCGCCGTAGACATCGGTCAGCCTTATTTACGAGGACTATCATACCACTTTTTTTCGCGCGTGTAAATATGAAATTTGGTAAAAAAACAGGAAATGAAACGAAAAAATTGTAAATTCTGCTCTATGGACTACCAATTTTCCGAAGATGTGGTATAATACTGAGGTGCAAATACGGGAGGATATTTATGAAACGGGTATTTTTGCTTTTTTTAACTGCACTTCTTCTGTTTCTCTGCGCCTGTGAGGGCGCGGTGCAGGATCCGACGGGCGAAGGCGTTGAGATTGAGCCGGACATGCTCGGCCCGCTCTTCCGCATCAAGGCGGTCGAGGGACAGACGGAACCGCAGACGAAATATTACGCTACGGAGAGCGGCATCGCCTATATTTCCAAGACCAAAAACGGCTATATGGGCGGCTACTTTATGCTCCCGAATCTCATCTCCAACGAGGAGATCTTTACCTGTACCTCCACCCCCTCCGCCATCTTCGATCTCGGGGATGAGAAGGCGGCGGTATTTGCCGACGATCAGGTCTTTTTGCTCTCTCTCGAGGAGGGGCGCGCCAACTCCTTTGAACTCTTCGGGAAGATGCGGCACAAGGACATTTTGCTCGGCGCAGACGGCGCGTTTTACTACGACAACGGCGAGTATCTTTTGACCGCCGAAATGGATTTCAACGACAATTACACAAGCCTTGAAGTGGTGGAAAAGGTCGTGATGCCTCTTGACAAGATCGAGGGTTACACCTCTCTGCTCGGCGTCTCCGCAGACGGGGAAAGGCTCTACTATACCTACGAGGAAGACGGGGTGCGCGGATATGCCTATTTCGGCATCGGCTACCGCGCGGAGCGCCTCGGCGCCGTCGAGATTTCCTACCGCAAATTCACGCGCGTCAGCGGCACCTCCATGGTGCTGTTCGAGTCCGAGGCCGAGGCGGGCGAGACCGCGTACCGCCTCATCGATTTTGACGCGGGCACCGAGCAGACGATCCGCGTGGCGGCGGCGCAGAAATACGAGGGTGCCACGATCAATTACAAGGGCACGCACCTGGTCGGCTATCTGCCCGATACCGACGGTGTGGGCGGCTATCTGGATCTCTTGGAATTTGCCGGAGGAAAGCGCATCAAGCATTACGAACTTGCCGAGCTGAAGATCAATCCCTCCCTCGCCGCGACCGGCAGTGCAAAGTACCTCATCGTCGGGCAATACGACGACGGGAGTGCCTATGACGACGACGGCGGCGAGACCGTCACCTCCATTGAAGTGGCGTATTGAGAAGCGCAAATCGGGTGTCCGTGCGGGCACCCGATTTTTTGTGCCCTTTTTTCGGGGCATGCCGCAGGGAAAAGTTCACACTTTCTTCTTGTTTTTTTCGGCAAGATAAGGTATAATAATTTATCTTTGCAAAATGCGTGCGCACGCACGTGTAACATACGGGAAAAACAGAGGATTGAAATGAGTATTATTTCCAAACTTTTCGGAACCCACAGCGACCACGAGATCCGCCGTGTGCAGAGCATTGCGGATCGCGTGGATCGGTTGGAAGAGACCTATCGCGCCATGAGCGACGAGGAGCTCGTCTCCCAGACGGCGTACCTCAAGGAAGAACTCGCCGCAGGTAAGACGACGGACGATATTTTGCCCGAGGCCTTTGCCGTCTGCCGTGAGGCGGCGGGGCGCGTTCTCGGAATGCGTCACTACCGTGTGCAGATCATCGGCGGCATCATCCTGCATCAGGGCAGAATCGCCGAAATGAAAACGGGCGAAGGCAAGACGCTCGTCGCGACCCTGCCCGCGTATCTCAATGCATTGACGGGCGAGGGCGTACACATCGTTACCGTCAACGACTATCTCGCCCGACGCGACAGCGAATGGATGGGGAAGGTCTATAATTTCCTCGGTCTGAGCGTGGGGCTCGTTGTGCCCGGAATGAACCGCGCCGAGAAGCAGAAGGCGTATCGCGCCGACATCACCTACGGCACCAACAACGAATTCGGCTTCGACTACCTGCGCGTCAACATGGCGATGTACGAGGCGAGCCTCGTGCAGAGAGGCCACGCCTTTGCCATCGTGGACGAGGTGGACAGCATTCTCATCGACGAGGCGCGCACGCCGCTCATCATCTCCGGCGTGGGAGAGGATTCCACCGATCTCTACGAGCGCGCGGATACGTTTGCCAAAAAACTGCGTAAATTCGTCATCAAGGAGGCGGATTCCAAGGTCGATTACGATGACGTGGAAGCCGATTATATCGTGGACGAAAAGGCGCGCACCGCAACGCTGCTCAAGGGCGGTATCGAAAAGGCGGAGGCATTCTTCGGCGTGGAGAATTTGGCGGATCTTGAGAACACCACGCTCTCGCACCACATCAATCAGGCCATCAAGGCAAACGGCGTGATGCAGAAGGACGTCGATTACGTCGTGAAAGAGGATGAGGTCGTCATCGTGGACAGTTTCACGGGCCGACTGATGATCGGCCGCCGTTACAACGAGGGGCTGCATCAGGCCATTGAGGCAAAAGAGGGCGTTACCGTAGAAAAAGAGTCGAAGACGCTTGCCACCATCACCTTCCAGAACTATTTTCGCCTGTATAAAAAGCTTTCGGGTATGACGGGTACCGCTCTGACCGAAGAGGCGGAATTCCGTCAGATCTATCAGCTCGACGTCATCGAGATCCCCACGAACCGCCCGATGGTGCGCGTGGATCATCCCGACGTTGTCTTCAAGACCGTGGAGGGCAAGTACCGTGCCCTCATCGAGCAGATCCGCACCTGCCACGAGAAGGGTCAGCCCGTGCTGGTCGGCACCGTCTCCATTGAGAAGAGCGAGCACATCTCCCGTCTGCTCAAGCGTGAGGGGATCCCGCACAACGTCTTGAACGCCAAGAACCACGCCCGCGAGGCGGAGATCGTCGCACAGGCGGGCAAGTTCGGCGCCGTGACCATCTCCACCAATATGGCGGGCCGCGGTACGGACATTCGCCTCGGCGGCAACCCCGAGTTTATGGCTGCTGCGGAAATGCGCCGCGAGCAGTATCCCGAGGAGCTTATCTCGGCGGCAGACTCTTTCTTTGAGACCGACGACGAGGAGATTCTGCTCGCGCGCCGCCACTATGCGGAGCTTGTGAAGAAGTACAAAGAGGAGATCGCTCCCGAGATCGAACGCGTCAAGGCGGCGGGCGGCCTCTTTATCCTCGGCACGGAGCGCCACGAATCCCGTCGCATCGACAATCAGCTGCGCGGCCGAAGCGGCCGTCAGGGCGACGTCGGCGAGAGCCCTTTTTACCTCTCCTTTGAGGACGATCTTTTGCGCCTGTTCGTCACCCAGCACATTCAGGGGCTGGTCAACCGCGTGGCGAGTGACGAGATGCCCATTGATCTGAAAATGCTTTCGGGCGGTATTGAGACGGCGCAGAAGCAGCTGGAAGGCCGCAACTTCGGCATCCGCTCAAACGTGTTGATGTACGACGACGTGATGAATCAACAGCGTACCATCGTGTACCGTCAGCGCCGCGAGGTGCTTGCCGGCGCCGACATCAGAGAGAAGATGCTCTCCTTTGTGGAATCCTTCGTACGGGAGACCGTGGCGGAACATCTTGCCTCCGCGCCGCGCGAGGAGTGGGATCTCGCCGAGCTTTCCCGCGCATTCTACGGTATCTTCGGCACCCTTGAGGCAGAGGAGGGCGAAGACCTTGAGGAGATCACGGAGCGCATTCTGAAGCTTGCGCTCGATCGATACGTCGAGCAGGAAAAGACCTTCGGCGAGGAGATCTTCCGCAAGATCGAAAGAGAGATTCTTTTGACCTCGGTGGATCGCAACTGGATGGAGCACATCGACGTGATGGACGATCTGCGCGGCTCCATCGGCCTGCAGGCTTACGGCCAGCGCGATCCCGTGACGCAGTATAAGATCGTCGGCGGTGAGCTGTTCGACGAAATGAACCGCACCATCCGCAACGAGACGGTGCGCGGTCTGCTCTCCGTGTCCCGCGCCCCCACCGAACAGCGCCGCAGTACGGTGCGTATCACGAGTGAAAACCGCGGCGGTGCCTCCGCCTCCGACGGCTCCGCAAAGCAGGTGCCCGTCAAGAAGACGCAGGCGCAAAAGGTCGGCAGAAACGATCCCTGCCCCTGCGGAAGCGGCAAAAAATACAAGAAGTGCTGTGCACAGAATAAGGAAGACTGAGTATGGGTCTCGGCTTTCTTCTGTTCGGCTATTTCTTCTTCAGCGATTTCACCGTCGGGCTTACGGGCACCGACGTGCGCTTTGACGCATTGCCCGACGTGTTCGGCTGGGTCTTGCTCTCGGTGGGGCTGATCTTTGCGTCTCGCTATTCGGCAAAGCTGAAAGTGGCAAAATACATTGCCTTTTGTATGGTGCTCCCCGCGCTTTTTTCGATGCTCTTTTCGCTCGGCGTGTGGAAGTATCTGTTCGCGGATCTCTTTTTTTCCTACGTGTACCCCTATCTTGAGGTGGTCTTAAAGATCCTCTTTCACTACTACCTGCTCTTCGGACTTCGGGACGTCGCCGAGGAGTGCGGAGACCAAAAGGCGCTTGCCGTGCGCTTGAAGAGCAATTTCATTTTGACCCTGTTTTGCTTTTTCTGGATCTTCGGCGCGCGCATCGTTTTCTTTTTTGCCCCGCATCTGCAGCTTTACTGTATGCTCGTCAGCGCGTTTTGCACGATGGTCTATCTCTTGTTGAATGCCTTTACGCTGTTTAAAATGTTCCGCACCATTACCGTGGAGTAACCAGATGTACGATTCTCTCGTTTTGAAAAAGAGCTTCTCCCGATTGAGGTTCGGGGTCTTGTTCTTGCTCAACCCGCTCTTCTCCTACGTGGACTTTTTGCCCGATTTCATCGGGTGCATCATCCTGTTTTCCGCGCTTCGGCCCCTTCTGTTTCTCGATGCGCGCGTGCAGGCCGCCCGTCGCAGCGTGCGTCTGTTTGCCCTGCTTTCCGCGGCACGCCTGATCCTTTCTCCCGTTTTCCTTTGGTCGAGCACGAACGACGACGGAAACACGGCGATGCTCCTTTCCTTCGTCTTTGCCGTGCTGTCTGTTCTGCTGGAGCTTTCCCTTTCCAAAAATCTGTTTGAATCCTACAACTATCTCTCCGTGCGCTGTGACAGCCGGACGGCGCTCGGGTATCTGGATCCCGCGTTTTCGCTTTGGATGATCTTTGTGGTGACGAAGAACGCGGCAAGCGTTCTGCCCGATCTGCTCACGCTCTTTTCCCCCGAGTCCACGCTGGAGTACAATCCGGGAAGCGCACAGGCGGCGGCATCCTTTCTGTTCGCAAAATGGGCGGCGTACGTCATTCTGTTTGTTGCCGTGCTCATCTTTTCCGTCGTGGTCTTCGTGCGCCTTTCGCGCTATATCCGAGCGGTGCGCGCGGAAGAGGACTTTCTGATCCGCATCGGAGAGGCGGCGCAGCTTGCCGAAGAGGGAGGGTGTAAGCTCAAACTCCGCTTCGACATCGCAGGTGCGCTCAGTATGCTGACGGCACTCAGTCTCTTTTCGTTTGATTATTACCTCGATTACGTCAGCGTGTTGCCCTCGCCCGCCGTCTTCATACTCTGCGCGGTGATCTTGTACCGCTTGCGGGAGTATCGCGCACCGAAAACGGGCGAATACGTTTTTTGCTCCGTGGGCTTTCTCGTCACGCTTTTCTCGTATCTTTACCGCGCCTTCTACTCGCAGGATACGCTCGTCGGCGTCACCTTCCACACCCGTCCTTTTACCGTCGTTTTCGGCGTTGTGACGGCGCTGTTGGTCGCCGCGGCGTTCTATGTAGCGGCGACTGCCGTCTGCCGCGCCTCTTATGCGGAGGCGGAGATTGATCTTCGCCCGAGCCGCAACGCGGCCTTTGCCGTCGGACTTATCAGCACGGCACTCTCCGCGTATCATTACATTTTGCCCAAGGGGGCGGGCGTGACCGACCTGACGGAGGCGGTCTCGTTTTTCGCCATCCTTGCGGGCGCGGCCTTCGTGGCGTTCACTTGGCGTATGGACTCCGCCTTCCAGAAAGAGTCCGAATGGAAATTCTATTGAGGAGACAGAATCAATGTGTGGATTTTGCGGACTGTTTAGCCAAAACGAACTGACCGAGCGCGAAGAGGCACTCGCCCGAGCGATGGGGGAGAGCATCACCTTCCGCGGGCCGGACAGTGACAGCACGCTCCTGCGCGGGCATTTTACCGCAGCGTTTCGCCGCCTGTCCATCATCGATCTTGAGGGCGGAAAACAGCCCTTCTCCATCGAGAACGGAGCCTTCGGCGGCGTGTTCAACGGCGAGATCTACAACTACCTCACCCTGCAGGAAGAGCTCAGGGAGGCGGGCGTTGTCTTTGAGACCAACAGCGAGATCGAGGTGATGCTCCGCCTCTACCAAAGAGAGGGAGCCGCCTTTGTCTCCCGCCTGCGCGGAATGTTTGCCCTCGCGTTTTACGACCGCGAAAAGAAGGAGCTTCTCTTGGCGCGTGACCGTTTCGGCATCAAGCCTCTGTATTTCAGAAAAACGGACGCGGGACTTTCCTTTGCCAGCGAGGCGAAGGCGTTTTTCGCCGAGGAAGACTTTGCCGGTTTTTCCGTCAACGAGGAAAAACTCCAGCAGTATTTTACCTTCCAGTATATTCCCGGAAACGAGAGCCTTACCGACGGCATTTCGCACGTGCCGCCCGCAAGCTATCTCGTCTGCCGTCCCGATGAGGAGCCCGTCGTCACCCGCTATTTTGACCCGATGTTCAAGCCCGAGCGCAAGACGGATTTTGAGACGAAGAAGCAGGCGGTGCGGGAGGTCATCTGCGAGAGCGTCAAGAGCCATATGCTCTCCGACGTGCCCGTCGGAAGCTTCCTCTCCAGCGGCATCGATTCCGCCATCATCACCTCCGTCGCCTCCAAGCTTTCCCCCGGCATCAAGGCCTACACCGTCGCCTTCGGGGAGAAGGAATACAGCGAGATCTCCGACGCAGACGCCATCGCCCGCCATCTTGACGTGGAGCACATCAAGCTCGTGGCAGGTCCCGAGGAGTTCAAGCGCGCCTTTGAAAAGGTCGTGTGGCATCTCGATTTTCCCGTGGCAGACCCCTCCACCGTTGCCATTTACCTCATCTGTGAGCGCGCGGCGCAGGACTTGAAGGTCGTGCTGTCGGGCGAGGGAAGCGACGAGTTCTTCGGCGGGTACCGCGTGTACGATGAGAGCCGTTTTTCGTCCCGCATCTATGCTCTGCCCGCATTTCTGCGCCGTTTCCTTGCGGCGATCGCGCACGCGATGCCCGACGGCGTCAAGGGAAAAAATCTGCTTTTGCGCGGCACCACGCCGCTCTCCGAACGCTACGTGGGCAACGCCTTCATTTTCTCCGAGGAGGAGAAAGCGGCGTTTTTGAAGACCTACTCGCCCGAGCGCAGATTCTACGATGCAACGCGCGAGATCTACGATGCCGCGCGAGACCTCTCCCCGATGGCACAGATGCAGTACGTGGATCTTTATACGTGGCTGCGCGGTGACATCCTCGTAAAATCCGACCGTCTCGCCATGGCACACTCGCTGGAGATCCGCGTGCCTTTCCTCGACCGCGAGGTCTTCGAGGTCGCCCGTACGCTGACCGACTCCGACAAGCTTTCTCACCACACCACGAAGTACGTTTTGCGTGAGGCCTTCCGTGACATGGTGGATGAGGCGACCTTCCTGCGTCCCAAACTCGGCTATCCCGTGCCGGTTCGCAAGTGGTTGCGCGGCGAGGAGCTGTACGGCTTTGCCCGTGAGATCTTCGAGAACTCCACGGCAGACGCCTTCATCGATCGGGACTACTGCTTGAAGCTGCTCGACGATCACCGCGACGGAAAGGCAGACAATTACCGCAAGCTCTGGACGCTGATGGTGTTCATCACCTGGTATCGCCTCTACGTCACCGAGCGCGGGAAGATCTCGGGCAAGATTCTGAGCGAGCTGCACCCGAATCTTGACAGAGATGGTCAGAAAGTGTAAAATAACAGGGAATTTTTGAAACAACGTGCTCTTTTTTGAGCCTTCACCTCCCTTGTTTGTTAGAAAGGAAACGATTATGCTTGAACAAATCAAACAACTGCTTGCAGACGAATTGCGCCTTCCGCTTGAGAAGATCACCGACGATGCCGCCATCATCGAAGATCTCGGTGCCGACAGTCTTGACGTTGTGGAGATGCTGATGAGCCTTGAAGAGACCTTCTGCATCACCGTTCCCGACGAGGACGTCATCCGTCTCAAGACCGTGCGCAACGTTGCCGAATACATCGAAGAGAAGACCAAGAAGTAAAAAACGGAAAGGGACAGTATGGTCCGTATTTCAGAAGATCTCGTGTTCGGAGAAAAGCTGTTTTCCGAGCACGTTATGAAGGAAAGAGTCTCCCCCGAGACGTGGGAGGCGTTTCTCGCCGCACGCGGCGGGAAGACCGCGCTTTCCGCCGAAGCGGCGGAGGCGATTGCCGCTGTGATGAAAGCTTGGGCGATCGAACTCGGCGCCACGCACTTTACGCATTGGTTCCAGCCCTTGAGTGAGGTGACCGCCGGCAAGCACGATGCGTTCCTTTCGCCCGACGAGACGCTCGGCGCCGTGCTGGAGTTCTCCGGCAAGGAGCTTGTGCGCGGTGAGCCGGATGCATCCAGCTTCCCCTCGGGCGGTCTGCGTGCCACCTTTGAAGCGCGCGGCTACACGGCGTGGGATCTTTCCTCTCCCGCCTTTGTGCTGGATCGCACCTTGTATATCCCCAGCGTATTTTGCTCTTACACGGGCGAGGCGCTGGATAAGAAGACGCCTCTGCTTCGCTCTATGGATGCCGTCGGGCGCGCCGCCTTGCGCGTACTGCGCGCATTGGGCGATGAGACGGCTTCTTCCGTCACTCCGATGGTCGGGCCCGAGCAGGAATATTTCCTCATCGACCGCGAGCTGTATGAGAAGCGTATGGATCTTTTGATCTGCGGGCGCACGCTCTTCGGCTCCAAGCCGCCTAAGGGACAGGAGCTGGACGATCACTACTGCGGCAGACTTCGTCAGAGAGTCTCGGCCTTTATGCACGAATTGGATGAGGAGCTTTGGTCGCTCGGCGTCTTCGCCAAAACGAAGCACAACGAGGTGGCGCCCGCGCAGCATGAGCTTGCCGTCGTTTATTCCACCGCCAACATCGCCTGCGATCACAACCAGCTTGTGATGGAGACGATGCGCCGCGTGGCAAAGCGCCATTCGCTTGCCTGCCTCTTGCACGAGAAGCCCTTTGCCGGCGTCTCCGGCAGCGGCAAGCACATCAACTGGTCGCTTTCCACGGACACGGGCAAGAATTTCTTCAAGCCCGGCCGCGAACCGGAAAACAACCTGCTCTTCCTCGTCAGTATGGCGGCCTTGATGCGCGGTGTGGATGAGTATCAGGATCTCATTCGCTATTCCTGCGCCAACGTCGGCAACGACGTTCGTCTCGGTGCCGCCGAAGCACCCCCCTCCATTGTCTCTCTGTATTTCGGAGAAGCACTGACGGAGATCTTCACCTCTCTTGCTGCAGGGCAGGAGGCGACGCATCACTCCGAGACGCACCTGGAATTGACCAAGAGCGTGGACGTCAAGCGCGATACCACCGACCGCAACCGCACCTCTCCCTGCGCCTTTACGGGCAATAAGGTGGAGTTCCGTATGTGCGGCTCTTCCGCCTCGGTTTCCCGCCCCTGCTTCATCATCAATACGATCATGGCAGAGGAGCTTGACTACGTCGCGGATCGCCTGGAGGCGGGCACGGGAGCGATCGAGGATCGCGTGCGTGCGCTGGTCTCCGAGATCGCGCAGAAGCACGGTCGCATCCTCTTTGACGGGGACAACTACTCCGAGGAATGGCACGCCGAAGCCGCCCGCCGAGGCCTTTTGAACATCACCTCCACGGTGGAGGCCATCGGCCACGTTATGAAGGAGAAGAACGTCTCCCTCTTTGAGAAGCACGGCATCCTCACCGAGGATGAGACCGAGAGCCGTGTCGAGGTGCAGTACGAGCTTTACTCCAAGGTGCGTAACATTGAATCGCTCATTATGATCGAAATGGCGGGACGAAACATTTTGCCCGCGGTCATGGATTACTGCGGTCAGCTTGCCCGCGACGTACGTGCCATCGCCGAGGTCGGCTCGGACAGCACGGATCACAAAGCGGTCTTGGATGCCGTGCTTGCCCTCTTGAAGACGGCACGGACGGCGCTTGCCTGCCTGGAAAGCGAGCACGAAAAGGCGATGCAGATCGCAGATGAGAAAGAACGCGCACAGGCGTACAGCACCCACGTGGTGCCGCAGATGGATTTTCTGCGTGCCGCCTGTGACAAGCTGGAGGAACATCTGCCGGACAGGCTCTGGCCCATGCCGACCTATCTGGATCTGATGTATCGAGTGTAAGCCCTCGGGCGGCGGGAATTTTCCGCCGCCCCTTCCATATTCTGATGGATGACAAGCGTCCTCGTCTTTGCTATACTCAAGGCAGATTGGGTAGCGGAGGGGGACATGCAGTTTTTATCACTGGGAGAGGAGCTTGAGATCCGACTGAGCGAGCGGGATGCCGTGCGCCTCGGCTTGGATTTCGATTCCTTTGATTATGAAAAAAAGACCTCCCGACACCTCTTGGAGGAGCTTGTGGAGGCCGCCCGCGCAGAAACGGGCTTTTCCGTTCGGCAAGAGGATTGGGTGGTGCATCTGTACCGCCGCAGAGACGGGGGACTTTCGTTTCTGTTGCGCGCGAAAAACGAGACGGAAAAATCCTCCGTGTGTCTCTGCTTTTGGGATTTTGCGGCACTTCTCGCGGCGAGGCGTCAGGGCGTTTTGCAAGGGCACTCGGGGCAGCTTTTGCGCGAGGGGGAAGCGTTTTACTTACGTCTTTTTCCGGCGGCGGATCTCTCCGAGTATGCCGAAGTCATCTCTTCTCGCGCCTTCGCGGCGCTTGCAAGGCGGGCGAAGGAATGCGACACACGTTGGTTGTTCGGAAAGGAAGAACAAAATGGATGAACTTAAGAAAGAGTGTCTTGCCTGTACCAAGTGCGCTCTGCATCAGACGCGCAATCACGTCGTCTTCGGCCGTGGGAACGAGAGGGCCTCTCTCTTGTTTGTGGGCGAAGCCCCCGGTGCCAAGGAGGACGAGACGGGCGAGCCCTTCGTGGGTGCGGCAGGAAAACTTTTGGACTCCTATCTGGAGGCGGTCGGCCTTTCCAAGGACGATTATTACATCGCCAACATCTTAAAGTGCCGCCCGCCGCAGAATCGGGATCCGAATCCGGAGGAGATCGCACTTTGCACCCCGTTTCTCGACCGTCAGATCGAACGGATCCGTCCCAAGCTTATTGTTTGCCTCGGACGCATCGCCGCGATGCGATTGATCCGTGAGGATTTCCGCATCACGCGTGAGCACGGCATCGTTTTTGAAAAAGACGGGCGCAGATACCTTGCGGTGTACCATCCCGCAGCCCTTTTGCGCGACCCGCGCAAAAAAGAGGAAATGTATCTTGATTTTAAGAAAATCAAGCAACTTCTGGAAAATCTGTAAGAAATTTTCTGTGCTTTCAAAAAACACATCCGACTCCACAAACTTCTGTTTGCGGGGTCTTTTTTTCGGGGAAAACTATCGTTGGACATGTCAAGCACGATATGAAAAAAATCATTTTGTGTCTGCTGGCACTTTTTCTGTCGGTCGGAGGCGTGTCTGCCGCAGGGGAAGAACAGCATTGGTTTTTCGTGCCGAAAAACGATGAGCGCCCCGTAATGCCGCCGGAGGGTGTGGCGGATCCCGGTGAGAATGCGTTGATGATCGGGCCGGATGAGAAACGCGTTTATTTGACGTTTGACGCGGGCTACGTCAACGAAAACGTGGAGACGATCACGCAGATCCTGAAGGAAGAAAATGTGCCTGCCGCCTTTTTCATTCTGAAGCAGGTCGTGCGGGAGAACGCCGATCTGATCGCCGAGTGGAACGAGGCGGGCTTTTTGGTGTGCAACCATACCTTCACGCACAAAAACTGTGCGCGCATCTCCAAGGAAGAGATGAAGGAGGAACTTTTGGCATTGGAAGAACTCTATGAGACGACTACGGGGAAAAAGCTTGCCAAATTCTTCCGTCCTCCCGAGGGCTCTTATCACGCGGGGGTGATCTCCACGGCAGCAGAGCTCGGCTACAAGACCGTCTTTTGGTCGGCGGCCTATGCGGATTGGGACAACGACCACCAGATGCCGCCGAGCGAGGCGCTGAAGCTGATGCTTCGCCGCACGCATAACGGAGCCCTGGTGCTGTTGCATCCGACGAGCGCGACGAA
>JAZRZY010000006.1:0-24756 GCA_045601605.1 Eubacteriales bacterium | reverse complement strand
GCGTGGTGTGCAAAATAGCTCTGCACCACAGCCTCGCCGCCGCATTTAACCTGTGCTGCCTCGTAAAAGCCGTATTTCCCGTACAGCCCGAGGCGGCGCAGGCGGCGCAGGTTTTGCACGGCTCCCTCCCCGAGCACGGGCAGCATCAAGAAGGAGGAATACGGGCTGATGATCTCCTCGCCCGCAGAATCTCCGCGCAAGGCAAGACGCGCAATCCCGTTTGCGCGATACGGGTAATCCCCGATGGCATCCGAAGCGAAAAATGCACTTTCGCTGACGCCGAACACCTCGCCCAAGCGAGTCTTTTTCGCCGCCGCGCGCTGCAGGAGTGCGGCGGTACAAAGAGCCTCCGACTCAAAGCTCGCGCGCCCGATGGGCAAAAAGAGGCAGGGCATAAAATATTCAAACGCCGTGCCGGAAAACGAAGCCATCCCGAGGTGACCTCGCCACTGGAGGACCGGACGGGAAAGCGTGCGCCAATGACGCAGGGGCACCTGCCCCTTCGCCACGGCAAGGTAGCTTGTCAGACGCGCCTCGCTCATATATTGATCGTAGTGGGAATCGTCCAGTCCGGCGCGGGAAGTATTGTAGCCGATGGAAAAAAGGTCTTTTTCACTTTGGTACAGAGGGCGGAGATCGGAGGCCTCGATGAGCGCACGCACCCGCGCCGCAAGGTCTTTGACCTCTTCCCCGCGCGCTTCGCACTCCGAAAGAAATCCCGAAAGCGTCTGCAGGGAGGCGATGAAATTCCCGCAGTCCACCGAGGAAACGTACCCCTCGCCGAGCACGGAAAGCGCGGGCAATTCGTACCAATTATAAAGCAGACCGTGCCATTTGGGGAGTTTTTCCACCGAGCAAATCGCTTGTTCCAGACGCGCGATCACCTCGCGTACCTCCAAAACGCCCGTATCCGCCATGGCGCAAAGACTCAAAAGATAAAGCCCGACGTTCGTCGGAGAAGTTCGCAATGCACAGTAAGAAATGGGCGAGACGGTCACGTGATCCGGCGGAAGGAAGGCGGTATGCTCGCCGACCTCCTCCAGAAAAAAGCGGCTTCCCGCGCGCACGTATTCCAAGAGATCCTCCGCCTCACCCTTGGCAGGTGCCTTTCGCTTCTCCCGAAATTTGCGGGAGACAAAAAAGGCGACGAAAGGATGCAGTACGGAGAGAAAGCCGACGATCCGCACCACGGAAAACGGGGAAAACAAAAGCAAAAACACCCCGCTGACAAGGCAGATAAAACGGCGCTTGAGATACGAAAGAAGCCCGTCTGCACCGCGCGCGGCACTCTCCGAGGCAGTCTTCCATTCCAACGTGCGCCGATGCGACACGCACATACGCCACAGGGCGCGCAGGATGGCGTCTGCGTGCAGATACGCCTCCCAAAACAACGCAGACGTATCGTAAAGAAAGTTCAGAAAACGCTGCCAAAGGCTCCCCGCCAAGGGGGAGGAAAAGCTTCGGAACACCCCGCGCACATGCCCTGCGGCAAGCATACAAAGCACGTCCACCGCAAAAGACGCCGCAAAGCCGAAGAGCGCCGCAAACACAAAAAGGCGTGCCGTGACAGGCGAAACGAAGACCGAGATCAAGATCAGCAGAGCGGAGACCACGCTCGTCAGGGCGCGGCGCAAATTATCCCAAAGTGCCGTTCGGTAATAAAAGGCCATGGGGTTTCTGCGTTTTACGCCGTCCCTCGCGGTCGCGCGAAATCCCGAGAAGAACAGGGCCTGCACGTCCCCGCGGCACCAACGATGCTCCCGCTCGCTTGCAACGCGGGCGCCGGAAGGCGCTTCGTCGAGAAGCACCACGTCCGTCGCCGCCGCACAGGAGAGGCGCGCCCCCTCCAAGAGATCGTGGCTCAAAATGCGCTCATCGGGATAAGCCCCCTGCAAGACGGCGTCAAACACCGCAACCGAAAACAGGCCTTTGCCGCAAAAATGGCCGTGCGAAAACAAGCTCTGCGCCCGATCGAACGCGGCGGATTCATAAGCGCCCATCCCGCCGAAGCCCGTTTTCAGAGCGGAAAAGGGACTCGCCGCCCCCGAAGCGGCACTCGCCGCGATCCGAGGCTGGAGGATCCCGTAGCCGCGTTTGACGGAACAGACGCCGTCCTTTTCACAAAGCACGGCTCGGTTTTTCGGGTGCTCCAAAATGCCGACAAGCTCGTGAAGCGCTCCCGGCGTAAGAACGGTATCTCCGTCCAAGGTAAGCACGTACCGAGTCTCTTGCGCCCCTGCGGGATCCCCGACGAGGCACCGAAGCTCTCCCGCCCTGCCAACGAGGAAGGAGACCAAGGACAAAATGGCACCGCGCTTGCGCTCCCAACCGCGCCAAACGCCCTCCGAGGTCTGCGTGCGTGCGCGCCAAAAAAGATAAAACGCGCCGCCGAAGCGCTCGGACAAAGCAAGGACGCCCTCCCGCGCCGCCGCGAGTACCGCCGCGTCCTCCTCCGCGCACTCCTGCCGACTCTCGGGCAGATCCAAAAGCAGCGCAAAGCGCAGATGACGCTCCTTTTGCGCAAAGGAGGCAAAATAAGCCTGCTCCAGCCTTCCGCAGGCCTCACGCACCTCCTCCTCGTCGCGCGCCATCAAGGTATAAACGACCATCGTTGCCGCCTCTTTCGGCAAGGTATCCAAACGGATGCGCCAAAGCAAAGGCGCACGCACAAAGCGCGAAAACAAAGCATCGAACAGCGAGATCACGCCGCTCGACACCGCCTGCCCCGCCAAAAGAAAGCCCAGCAGAGCCGCCGCCGAAAAAGGGTACTCCCGCGAGAGCCAGACCGAGAGAACGCAGGAAAAAAGCAGGGTGAACGCCCCCACGAAAAGGCTGTAAATGAGCCCTGCACAAGCGCGCTTCTCCGGCAGGTGATTGCCAACGTAATCCCCTGCCCGACGTGCCTCTTCAAGCACGTCTTCGGCGTATCCCTCCGCCTCGCGCCGCGCACGGCGAGAGGCACGCACAAAATCCTCACAAAGTCGGAGACGATATTCTTCGCTCATCTTGGGATACGCCTCCGCCGGATCGCGCCGAAGAACGGCGTCCAATCCGGATGCCGACAGCACGGCGGCGGAAAAATTCAACTCACAGAGCCGATGCAGACTGCGCACGAATCGAGACGGATCCGCGCCCTCGCGCACACACTCCAAAAGCACCTCCGCACCCGCAAGCAAAAGGGCGGGGCGCACCGAAAGCAGGCTTGCGTGCGAAAGGCACTCTGCGCCGAGAGCGTCGAAGAGGCAGTACACCTCTTCCTTGGAAAAAACACCCTCCCACGCAGAGAAAACTGCCCTGCAAAACAGGTACACGCCCCGAGGCACGCGCTTTTCTTTTGCGGCGGGAGAAATCTTTTGCACAAGCAATGCGGCATTGTCCGAGATCCACCGCTCACAAGAGGTCAACTCCTCTTTGTTCTGCACCTTTTTCCGCACGCGCCGCGCCTCCTTCAACAGAGAGCGGCACGCGACGGAAAGCCGCGCGCCGGAAGGGATCTCGCCGCGCTTCTTTAAGAGCGGGCGCTGTTCTATCAGGATCTCTTTGAGCGTTTTCTGTTTCATAATGCCTCCGTCAGATCAAATATGGAAAAGGCGGGCGACGGGCATTTCCCAATGCCGCCGCCCGCCTTGTGCTCCGTCAGTCGCTACTCGTCAGCGGCTGCCCTTCAAGGAATTCTCGGCAGTTTCAATCATCTTTTTGACCATCTGGCCACCGATGGAACCGGCCTGCTTTGCGGTGAGGTCACCATTGTAACCCTGCTTCAGGCTCACGCCGACTTCGCTCGCCGCTTCCATCTTGAAACGGTTGAGAGCTTCCTTTGCGTCCGGAACAAGAGATTTGCTGGACATGTCGTTTCTCCTTAAGACTTTGTGTTACGAGAAAAGACCGAAACATTCCGTATCGAACTTTTCGCGTCGGACTCCGATTGAGTCCACGAATATTGTGATACTGAAATCCGCGTTTTATCGGCGGAAATTATTGGAAAGGAGAAAAATTTCATTTTTTTTGAAAAAATTTTTTCATTTTTTTGTTTTTACACATCTTGTGGTATCTTTTCCACCGCCAGACAACATGTTTTGTTTTTTCAAAAAAATACGCCTTTTTTGTCACTTTTGATAGCAAAACGACCCCTTGACAAAGGAAAATGAAACGGATAGAATGAAACTCCCTCACCTTTTTTTGAAAGGGGGATTTGGGTCAAAAAGAGTTCCTTTTTGGGCTCTCTTTCGTACATACAGACCCGAAAAACAAGCGACAAACGTCGCTGTTCCTTCATACGCGCGCATATGCGCGTGTGTGTTTGCGCGCACTCGCTTGCGCATAAGAAAAGCAAACCGAAATCCGATAAAGGAGTTTTTATGGCAAAGCAAAAAGATCGCAATCTGCGCCGTCTGGGTCGCCGTGCCCTCCTCGAAATGCTTTTGACGCAGACCGAAGAAAACGAAGCGCTCAAGGCGGACGTCGCCCGACTGAGCACGGAGCTGGAGGCGGCAAAGCAACAGAGCCGCACCACCCTCGTCAGCGCGACGATGCCGGGCACGATGGCAGAAGCCGCCCTGAAGGTCGCGCGCGTCTTTGACGCCGCGGACGAGGCAGCCGGCATCTTCCTTTCCAGCGTTGAGCAGACCGCAAAGGAGCGCGCCGCCGAATATTACGAGATGCAGCTCAAGGCACAGACCTATGCCTCCAAGATCATCGACGAGGCACACGCGGAGGCTCAGCGCATCCGCAAGAGCGCCGACGATTACTGGTACCAGATGCTTCGCGCCTCCGAAACGCGCTTTGCCGCCCCCACCGCGCCGACCTACGTGCCCGGCGCAAACGGCAACCCCTCGCCCTCGATCCCGCCCTTTTCGCCCGTGACGGAAGAGCGGAAATGAAAGAAAAAAGCACGCTTCAACAGATGCCCCCCGAGGTAGCCGCAACAACGGATGCGGCGCCGAGCACACAAGCGGCGGCTCCCGAGTTTCCCAACAGCAAGGAGATCAAACGCGAGCTCAAGCGTCTCAACGAGCAGAGCCGTTTTCGGCAGACCCTGAAGAACACCCTCTTCACGCTGATCACCATCGCCGCGCTTGCCACGCTCATTGCCATTTTCGTCTTCCCCGTCTTTCAGGTACACGGAAGTTCGATGAACCCTACCCTCTCGGAGGGCGACATCCTCGTCTCCGTCAGAACGGGTGAGCCCGCCCGCGGCGACATCGTCGCCTGCTACTACGGCAACAAGCTCATCCTGCGCCGTCTCGTCGCCGTCGGCGGCGACGTGGTGCAGATCGCCGAGGACGGACGTCTCATCGTCAACGACGAAGAGATCGCCGAGCCCTACGTCAAAAGCCTCGCCCTCGGAACATGCGACATTGAATTCCCCTTCACCGTGCCCGTCGGAGAATGCTTCCTGCTCGGAGACAACCGCGAAAGTGCACTGGACTCCCGTTCGACGATACTCGGCACCGTCCCCAATGACCAGATCGCCGGCCGCGTCATCCTGCGCGTCTGGCCCTTTGAGTCCTTTGGACCCGTGGAATAGGCCACAAAACGAAAAAACTACGAAAGGAGAACGCCCGTGAAACGTACATTTTTTTCACCCTCGCGCCTGTTCAAGGGATCTTTGGCGCTGCTGCTCACGCTGGCGTTTATCCTTCCCTCTCTTCTCGTCTTCCCCCTCGCACTCGGCGACACGGAAAATTCCGAGGGCTCTCTGGAACACATGAAGCTCTACAACGTCGTCAACTCCTCCAACAAAAAGTATTATCAGCATTCGGATATCCGTATGTCCTACGACACGTACTACGCGTCGTATCTGCGCACTTTCCTTTTGATGAACACCACCTCTACGTCGAACGCCTCTCCCAAAAGCGGCTGGTCGGCGGAGGAGGCAAAAGACGCAAACTATATGGTTGCCTACTGTGCCGACTGGCGCACAGGCTCCATCACGAACAGCTTCGACGGCGGAAAAGCCACCTACGACACGCTGACGCTCGACAACTCCCGTATTTCGAACAGTCCGAACGCCGCTGCCATTGAGGGTATCATCAACCACGCGTATCCGTTTATCACCAAAGCGCAAATGGATGCCCAGTTGGAAAGCGCAGGGCTGACCAAAGGAAGCGAAGCGGACTACATCGCCGCGGCGCAGGTCGCCATCTGGACGCTGTTCACGATGGATTTCCCCTCCTATTCTTTCAAATATTACGGATTTTCTTCCATCGACCAGTCGGACGATCTAAATCCGCTTTCCAAACGCTCCTCCGGAATGAGCAACACCAACCTCAAAAAGATCGTCAACTGGCTCGTCAAGCAACGGGCTCCCGAAGATCTTGCCGTTTCTTCCTATACTAATACCGAGGACGGCATTCTCACCCCCAACGGCGACGGAACTTACACCGCAACGGTGACCGTCACCCTGAACCGCGCTCTTCGCGACGGTGAAAGCGTCAGCGCAAGCCTCGTCGTCGGAAGGCGCAGCGGCGAACGGGTCACCGTTGGAAAAAATGCCAACACGCTGACTCTTACCCTGTCCGATCTGGAATACGACGAAGTCCGTCAAAACGGCCTTTTCGTCGATCTGACCGCAAGCGGAAAGAAGATCAGTGTCTACTTCTTTGACAGCGATTATTATCAGGACATGGTCAGCGGAAAGGCGGAAAACTACACCCGAAACCTCTCCTTCTCCGTCACCCGCGGAAACGGAAAGTCCGTCTCCGTCACGAAAGTGTGGGAAAGCGGTTCCGTTCCTAAAAAGAGTGTCAACGTACATCTTTTGGCAAACGGCGTGGATACCGGAAGAAGCGTGACCCTTTCCCAGGAAAACGACTGGGCGCATCTCTGGACCGATCTGCCGAGCCAAAACGCCTACGGCGAAGAGCTCAACTACACCGTATACGAGGACCCCGTTGATGGTCACTACAGCGTCGTCAGCAAGGTATCAAAAGCCCCCCAAACGCACAAGGAATGGCAACGGGTAACCGGCGACACTCTCGCCTCGACCGGCGACTATATGTTCGTCTCCTCGCAGGGTGCCATGGGTTGGCGCACGGATAAGCGCCTCAGCCGACCCTCCATCTCCTTCGAGACCGCCTTCACTCAGGACGCGAACCAAACACCGAAAAATGCCATTTGGCGCGCCTCCGATCTATCCGGAAAAGGTGCCATTTTCACCAGCGTCGCCGACAGCACGGTCAAGCTCGGTCTGGGCACCGCCACCAAGACGCTCCTTGCAACCACGGACGTTCCGAGTCACCTGCGCATCTACATCGACGGCGGACGGATGTACGCGGTCAAAAATAGCACGTCCTACTACTTTGACTTCGTTCACGAATACGACGCGGACGAATCCAATCTCTCCGGAAAAGCGGCCACCACGGGCAAAGACGGCGCAGAGATCTTCCAGCTTTACAAGCTTGTTGACGCCACCTACGACGCCACCCTTGATTACGTGATCCATAACTACCCTCTCAACGATCAGGCCGAACCCACCACCGTCGAGATCAAAAAGACCTGGAGCGGTAAGCCGGACGGAACTTATCCCGAAAGCTGCGTCGTGACGCTGCTGCAAAACGGTCTCCCCTGCAAGGATCCCGTCACCCTTTCCGCAGACAACAACTGGACGGCAACCTTTACCGACCTGCCGACCAAAGACGGCACGGGAGCGCCCATCACCTACTCCGCAAAAGAGGACTACATCGTCTTCTATACCCCGACGGTGAGCACCGAAACGAAAAACGGGAAAGTGACCGTCAACGTCGAAAACGAGTATACGCCGGAGCTTTTGCGCGCAAAGATCGCCAAAACCGACACCGACGACCTCACGCTTCGTTTTGAAAACATCCCCTTCTCCATCTGGCTGATGGATGAAAACGGCGGCGGAAGTGCGATCCCCGGAACGGACAAATTCGGATACCGCACCGCGCTCGTCACCACGGGCACCACGCTTGAGGCCGCGATCGACCTTGCCGTCGGCGGAACCTATTACATTATTGAAGAAAGTGCACCCTTCGGCTATTCCGACCCCGAAGAGCCGATCATCGTCTCCATCACACGCAGCGGACTCGGTCCCGTCTGGACCCTGCTCTCCGGTGCGGCGGTACTGGAAAACACCGAAAGCGGAGATCCTCTCCTGCTTGCACAAAACGACGCAGGCTACGTCCTGCCCGAGACAGGCGGTATCGGAACGGCGCCGTTCTACACCGTCGGCATCGCACTCATCACGCTCTGCTGCGTCCCTCTGTGGCTGCGCAAAAAGCAAACGAACCAAACCGAAGTTTAAAATTTCAAAGGAACGAATATGAACCTCAAAAAACTCTTTTCCCTCCTCCTGGCCGCAATGCTCTGCACGTTCGGTCTTGTCGCATCCGCTTCCGCCGAGGAGGTCTACCCCATCGTCATCAAAAACGCCCCCTCCGGACACAGCTACGAAGCGTATCAGATCTTTGTGGGAACGCTCTTTGAAGAATACGACGAAAGCGACAACTACGTCCATACGATCCTCGCCAACATCGAATTCGGAAGCGGCATCAGCGAAGAAGGGAAAGCCGCCCTGCTTGCAAAATACAGCAGCGACGCCGACGTCGACGACGTAGTCGAGGCATTGACTGACACTGCCGCGGCAGAGGCGTTTGCACGCGAGATCGCTCCCTACCTCTCCGCTCCCGATGCGACGAGCAACGTCTGCGACACCGCGAACAACAACTCCTACACCCTCTCCATCACGCGCCCCGGTTACTACCTCGTGCGTGACGCACAGGGCTCCACCGACGCTCAGGACACCACCGCCACCGCATATCTGCTGAAGATCACGCGCTTAAACGAGGCGACGGTGCTCAATTTAAAGCAGTACACCTCTCCGACCCCGAACAAACAGGTCGACGATGCAAAGGACACCCCCGCACCGCTTTCCGACTACGACTGGAGCAGCGTGGAGGATGCCGACATCGGCAAGGACGTCACCTTCCGACTCGACGCCGACTTCCCCGGAAACCACACGGAAGAAGGCACGGTGTACAACTTCACGGGCTACGACAGCTACAAAATCGTCTTCCACGACAACCTTTCCAAAGGGCTCACCTTCCGTGAAGACAGTGTGCGAGCCTTTGCCAACGAGGACGAATCCAAGCTCTACACCGCAGGCGTAGACTACGTCGTCTCCGTTGTTGAAAACGAGGACGGAACGACAAAGATCGAGGTCACCTTCCCCGACCTCACCGCGCTTGAATACAACGGCAGCGACGAGGCTCCCCTCGCCTGTCTGCACGTCACCTACGACGCTACTTTGAACGCCGACGCCGTGATCGGCACAGAGGGCAACCCCAACCGCCTGTACCTTGAATACTCCAACAACCCCGGGGACGTGACCGCAACCGGTCTCTCCGAAGAGATTCGGGTCGACGTCTTTACCTACAGTCTGCGCATTCTGAAGGTTGACGGAAATGCGGCTCCGCTCGGCGGCGCAAAATTCGTCGTCTTCCAAAAGGACGGAAATGAAAACGAGTTCCTCTGGGTCAAAGAAGACTCCAACGTCTTCGTGACCGACAGCACAAAGGCCACCGTCTTTACCTCCGACGCCGAGAGCGGTGCCATCCTCATCGAGGGTCTCGAAGCAGGCACCTACTTCGTGCGTGAGGTGCAGGCCCCCTACGGCTCCAACAAGAGGGCCAGTGACTTTGAGGTCACAGTCTCCGCCGAAGGCAACGGCATTGCCACCGTCACCGTAGCCAACGATCGCGGCTTCCTTCTGCCTGAAACGGGCAGCAAGGGAACTGCCGTTCTCTACACCATCGGCGCCACGCTCCTTCTTGCCACCGGCATCCTCTTCTTCTCCAAGAAGCGAGCCTATCAAGAGTAAATCATAAAAAAGAATAAAAGCAAAAGTCCAAATTCACCACCCACCACCCACCACCCATCGAAAAAAGAAAGGAAAAAGCAAATGAAACTCAGTACCAAACTCCTCGCAGCTGCTTTGACTCTTATGATGGTCGTCGCCCTTGCGGTTCCTGCCCTTGCTGAGACGCCCACTCATACTGAAATCACTGCAGAAGACAACTACTACGACATCCTCGTCAAGACCGACAAGGAAGATCGCATCTACGAAGCGTATCACATCTTTGGCGGCGACGTTGCTGACGTGACCCAACTCGATCCCTCCGGCACCGAAGAGATCGTCCGTCGCTACCTCACCAACATCGTTTGGGGCGACGCCTTCGACGAAGCGGCTCAGAAAGGCCTCTCCACCTGGTATTTCAGCAACATGGATTTCGAGAACGAAGAAGCTCCCGAGATCTACGACGCCAAGGTCATTGCCGAGAATGTGATCAATCACTTCTCCGGCAAGGAGCTCGCCGCGATCTTCGCTAACTACATGGGCGCTCCGCAGGCGACTGCCGACTCCGACGATTTTGACGTCGTCGCTCCCGGTTACACCCTGCGCGTGACCAAGCCCGGCTACTACCTCGTCCGCGAGCAGAAGGACTCCCTCGACGGTGAGCACGCCAGCGCGACCTGGTTCCTGCTCTCCACTCTGGATCCCGAGAACGTCACGGTCCTGGAGCCGAAGGTTCCCACCGATCCCGAGGTGGACAAGTTTGTCACCGACGAAGAGAACTTTGTCAGCGAAAATTACGGCTGGAACGACCGTGCATATGCCGAGCTTGGCGAGACGGTGTACTTCTGCCTGGATGCCAAGTTCCCCTTCAACGGCGTGGACGAGACCGGCTGGACCGCTCACTCCTTTGAGGACTATGAAGTGTATCCCTTCACCTTCAGCGACCTGCACCCCGCCGGCCTGACGCTGAACCAGGATTCCTTCAAGGTTTACACCAACAACTACTTCGGCGAAGAAGTGGATCCCTCCCTCTACACGGTGGAGCTGATCGCCGGCAAGGACGGCGGCTATCGCATCAACGTGCATTTTGACGACCTGAGCGAAATTGTTGCCAAGAGAGCGCCCGACGCAGACGCCGGCGAGCAGTTCCCGGTCGTTCTGGAATCTCTGCAGGTCATCTACACCGCCACCGTCAACAAGAACGCTCTGGTCCCCGAGGGCACCGATTGGGAGGAAGATGATTCCACCACCGGTAACATCAACTCGGTCTACGCCACCTACCCCAACGACCCCAACCACCCCGAAGAAGAAGACGGACAGACCCCCTCTGCCGAGGCGGAAGTCTTTACCTTCATGCTTGAGGTCAACAAGGTGGACGAGGGCGGCAACCCCTTGGACGGCGCAAAGTTCGTGCTGTACGATGGGGCGGCGATGAAGTATCTCGTGTACGATTTGGCAAACGTGACCATCGAGTGGGTTGACGACGTCAACGCTGCGACGGTCTTCACCTCCTCCACCACCACCGACGATTCCGACACCGTTGTGACGGCCGGCTACTTCAGAATCAAGGGTCTTGCCCCCAGCGAGAACTATGAGCTTGTGGAAATTGAAGCGCCTCTGGGCTACAACCGTCTGGAATCCTCCGTTTTCTTCCCGATTGGCGTGGAAGATTCCACCAACGCGAACGTGACCATCGTCAACAAAAAGGGTCTCGTGCTGCCCTCCACGGGTGGTATCGGTACGACCGTCCTTTACGCCGTGGGCGCGATCCTGCTGATCGGCAGCGGTGTGGTCGTCGTCACCCGCCGTCGCGTGGCCAAATAAGACAAAACCGAAGAGTTTTACATCAAATTCGAATCAACCGTGATGAGTCGGGGAGGAATCCCCTCCCCGACTCATCCAACCAAAAAAGTGCTGCACCCCCGCAATGACGGACTCTCGGCAGCCCTTCCTTGGTTGTACCCCATCAATCTTAATTCTTCCATTGCAGAATGGTAAAAGAAAGGCCCCGTTATGAAAAGATCTTCCCTTATTCGTACGCAAATTTCCCTTTTGCTCTGTGTGCTCTTTTTATTTGCAACCGTGCTTCCGACGGCGGCGGCATCGGTAACCATCACAAGCCACATCACAATCAGCACAAACAACAAAGTCTATGACGGAAATCCGATCGAGGCAAGCGCCACTGCCTACTATCTGTATTCGGGCGACTACATCCCTGTCCCCGAAGAAGCAGGCAGTTACACGTATCACTATTGGCCCTACGAAAGCTACCGACAGACCGATCCGATCAAAGGACTTCCCGTGGAAGCCGGAATTTACGTCATCCAAGCAACCTTTGTTCCCAATCTCGATCTGGAAAAGCCCTTCACCGAGGTTAGCAGCAACCCGACCCCCGTCATAATCACCCCGATCGAAGACAACGGAGAAGAGCCGGAGGATAAGCCCTCCACGGATGAAGACGTCGACTGCGCCGTGCGCATCTTTGAAGAAGAAGGCCGCGACTACGAATGGTACCAGATCTTTGCCGGTGACGCCGCAAAGCTCGATGACGGTCGCACCTACCTCTCCAACATCACCTGGGGCTCCGGCATCACCGAAGAGGGCAAAACCGCTCTCATCGAATGGTTCAAGGAAGAGATCGACCCCTCCGTCGAAGCTCCCACGCCTGCGGATATCGCCAAAGCAATGAACCAGTTCAACGCGCCCGAGTTTGCGCAGAGATTCGGTGATTACCTCAACAAGGTTGACGGAAACGGCACTTACGTCTGGGGCGACGGCTCTGCTTCCGGCGAAGATCCCTACTATCTGTTTGCGCTTTACGAAGAAGGCTACTACCTCTTCCGCGAAGCCGAAGGCTCCGTCCAGGGCGAGTGGAATTCCGCCACTGCGTTCCTGCTTCAGGTCTACGACAAGGAGCACGGAGATTACATTGACATCTACCCCAAGAAGCTTGACGTCGAAAGCGACAAGCAGGTTGCAAACTACGACGCTGACATCTACGCCAACGGCTCCTTCGTCACCTCGATGGGCTGGGATGAAGAAGACGCCGTGAATGCCGCTCTGGGCGAAAAGGTCGTCTTTGACCTCGTTGCCAAGTTCGAGCAGAACTACATCGACGAGCGCGGCGCGCACAACTTCGAAAACTACGAGACCTACAAGGTCATCTTCCACGACACCATGGACAAGGGTCTGACCGTTGATCCCGACAGCTTCGTCGTCTACACCAACGGCGACCGCACCACTCCGGTTGATCCGAAGTACTACACCGTGGACATCGTCCTCAACGAAGATGACACCACCTCCATCACCGTCACCTTCGAAGACCTCATCGACATGCCCTACACCTGGCCGAAGGACAGCGACATGATGGCGTTCAAGCGCCTTGACGTCGTTTACCTCGCCTCTCTCAACAAGCTTGCAAACTACGTGGTCGAAGGCAACGACAACACGATGTACGTCGAATATTCCAACGACCCCAACGTTGAAAGCACCGGCAAGACCCCCGACGACTCCGTCACCGTGTACACCTTCGCCTTTGAGATCATCAAAGTCGACGGCGATAGCGACGCCCGCCTCGAAGGCGCGAAGTTCCGCGTCTACCGTCTCATCAACGGCGACAAGTACTACCTCACCGACGATTACATCCACGAGGGTGAGCAGGTGAAGTACAACTTCATCAAGAACGGCATTGAGTCCGCTCTCACCTTCACCACCGACGAAAACGGTTACGCCATCGTCACTCACCTGGACGCAGGCACCTACTACCTCGAAGAGTACGAAGCTCCTACGGGCTACAACAAGCTTGAAAAAGCCATCGAGGTGACTGTCGGCGAACGCGCGGCTGACGGTCTGGCCCAGGTCACCGTTGAGAACGAAAAGGGTCTCGTCCTGCCCTCCACCGGCGGCATGGGACTGACTCTCATCTACGCTGTCGGCGGACTGCTTCTCGTCGGCGGCGGCATCTGGTTCTTTGTCAGAAGCAGAAGAAACAAAGAGGACGACGAGGACGAGAACTGACCCTTGTTCTTTTGATACGATACGTCCCTATTTAAAGGATCGCTGATATGCCAAAGCAAAAGAAAAAGAAAAAACAAAAAACCGCCGTCCCGCTTCTCATCGGGATGTGTCTGGGACTCATTCTTTTGCTGTATCCGACCCTGAGCAACTACTACAACCAATTCCACCAGTCGCGCGCCATCAACGACTACGCCGAAAGCGTGGCAAAGATGAGCGAGGAAGAATACAACCGCATCTGGCAACAGGCGTTCGACTACAACAAAGAGATCACGTCCCGTCCCAACCGATACGTGCTCGACGCCGAGACGAAAAAAGAGTACAACGCCACACTCAATCCGCAGAACAACGGCGTAATGGGATACGTAGAGATCCCCTCCATTTCCGTCTCTTTGCCCATCTACCACGGAACGTCCTCCGCCGTTTTGCAGGTCGCCGTGGGGCACCTGGAATGGACGAGCTTGCCGACGGGCGGCGAAGGCACGCACTGCGTCATCTCCGGTCACCGCGGACTTCCGAGCGCGACGCTCTTCACCAACCTGGACAGCGTCAAGGAGGGAGAACTCTTTCATCTGCGCGTTTTAAACGAGACGCTCACCTATCAGGTGGATCAGATCAAGGTCGTCGAGCCGAAGAACACGCAAGATCTCATCATCACTCCCGGGGAAGACTACTGTACCCTCTTCACCTGCACCCCGTACGGCATCAACTCCCACCGCCTGCTCGTGCGCGGAAAGCGCGTCGAAACGCCCGAGGAGGCCATCAAGCTCTTCGTCGTATCCGATGCGTCGAGGATCGACCCGATGATCATTCTTCCGATCGTTGCGACCCTTCTTTTGGCCGTATTCAGCATCTGCGTGTTCATCCACGACGTTCGCCGCAAACGAAAAAACAACATCCCATCGGCCAAAGCCGAACTGAAAACCTGACACAACCAAGGAGACCATCCATTGAAACGATTTTTGACCTTCCTCTGCCTCTTCTGCTGTCTGGCGCTTCTTTTACCGATCGCCGCGACCGCCGAAGACGTGCGTGAAGTGCGTATCTACGCCGAAAGCGCCCCGAAAGACGGGGTTCTTTTCCACGTGTATTCCGTCGGCACGCTCTCAGACTCAAAGGTTCTCATTCCCAACCTCGCCTTCTCCACTACGCCGACGCTTCCCTCTCTGGAGGATGAGAATCTCGCCTCGACCCTTGCCGCCTACGCGCAGTCGATGGAGATCCCGCCCTACGTCACCGTGGAGACGGACGCCTCCGGTCACGCCGCCTTCTCCCCCGAACGGGACGAGGTCTTCCTCATCGTCGGCGAAGGCTACGCCTTTGAAAACTACTTCGTCGAGCCGCAACCGATCCTCGTCGCCTTCCCGAACGAACCGGAGGAAGGCATCGACATTTTCTCCTTCACCGTCTCGCCGAAGCTCACGATAGTCTCCCTTAACGAAAACGAAAAGACCGAGCGTCACGTCCTGAAGGTCTGGGACGACGAGCATTCTCAAAAGCGACCCCAAGAGATTGTCGTCAGCCTGTTGTGCGACGGAAAGCGGATCGATACCGCAACTCTGTCAAGTGAAACCGACTGGGCGCACACCTTCCGCGACCTTGACGCCGCGCACGTCTACACCGTCGTAGAGGAGGACGTTCCCGAAGGATACTCCGTTTCCATCTCGCGCGAGAGCAAGACGCTCGTGGTGAAGAATACGCTCACCTCGTCCACCTCGCATCCGCCGAAGGAGGATCCCCCCGAACACCTGCCTCAAACGGGTATGGTGATCTGGCCTCTGTGCCTGTTCTGCATCCTCTCGCTGGTCTGTCTGTGCATCGGACTCTCCCGTCCTCCTGCCGGGAGGAAAGAAAAATGAGAAAAAAGGGCTTCCGCGTTTTCTGGTTCACCCTCTCTGCTCTGTTTTTTCTCTGTGCCATCGGTTGGGGAACGTATCTCTTTTTGGAGGAGGCACGCGTCAGTGAAACGACGGATCAACTGCTTTCGACCGCCAAGGAGATCATAGCTCAAAAAAAGGACGGCGTTGACCGGGATCGCATCCCTGACTACGTCATTGATCCCTCCCGTGAAATGCCGACGGTCGAGGTCGATGAGATCTCCATGGTCGCACAGCTCTCCTTCCCCTCGCTGAATCTGGAGCTTCCCGTGGCGGACGACTGGTCCTACGACCTGCTGCGCAACGCACCGTGCCGTTACAGCGGAACACCGTATCAGGCACCGATGGTCATTCTCGGTCACAACTACACACGCCATTTCGGAAAGCTGACGAATCTCTCCGTCGGCGACAAGGTGTACCTGACCGATGCAGAGGGCTACGTCTTCTCCTTCACCGTGCGCGAAATGGAGACCCTTCCCTCCACCGCAGTCGAGGAAGTGACTCTTTCCGACTGGCCGCTGACGCTGTTTACCTGTGATCTGTCGGGCAACAACCGTTTCACGGTCCGACTGACCAAGGACGCATAAATCCATACAAAAGTCGCCTGCTCAAACAGGCGATTTTAAATTCACACGAAAGTTTGTTTATATGCAACCCATCATTGAAGTCAAAAATTTGAAAAAATCCTTCGGCGACGTTCACGCCGTACGGGACATCTCGTTTGACGTGCGCGAGGGTGAGCTTTTTGCTTTTCTCGGCGTCAACGGAGCAGGAAAATCCACGACCATCAACATTCTCTGCGGCGAGCTCAAAAAAGACGCCGGAGAGGTTTTTATCTGCAAAAACTCCGTTGAAGAGCAGAGCGCGTCGATTCGTTCCGTCCTCGGCGTCGTCTTTCAGTCAAGCGTACTGGACGCGCCCCTGACGGTGCTGGAAAACCTGAAGAGCCGCGGCGCACTTTACGGACTCTCCGGAAAAAAGCTTGCCGAGCGCATTGAGACGCTTGGAAAGCTGCTCGAATTCTCCCACCTGCTCTCCCGTCCGCTCGGCAAACTCTCCGGCGGTCAGCGCAGGCGCATCGACATTGCCCGTGCCCTTTTGCACTCGCCGAAGATCCTCATCCTCGACGAGCCGACGACGGGGCTTGATCCGCAGACCCGAAAAACGCTCTGGGCGGTGCTCTCAAAGCTGCGAAAAGAGGAAAACCTCACCGTTTTTCTCACGACACACTATATGGAAGAAGCCGCTGACGCCGACTACGTCGTCATTCTGGACTCCGGAAAGATCTGTGCGCAGGGAACGCCGCTGGAGTTGAAAAACACCTACTCCGGCGATTACATCACCTTTTACAACATCAGCGAAGAGGACGTAGCGTCCCTCGCCCTTCCCTACACCCGTCTGCGCGACGGGATCCGGGTCGCCGTCCCTGACACCAAAAATGCAACCGCGCTCATCCGCGAGCGTCCCGAGCTCTTTTGCGACTACGAGATCACCAAAGGAAAGATGGACGACATCTTCCTTGCCGTCACCGGAAAACAGACCGAAGGGGGTGAAAACGCATGAGTGCCACCCGTGCCCTGCTCGTTCGCAACATCAGACTGTTCTTCAAAGATCGCGGAATGTTCTTCACCTCGCTCATCACCCCTGCGATCCTCCTCGTTCTCTACGTCTCCTTTTTGGCAAACGTCTACGAGGACAGCTTCCTGCAGAGCATCCCTGCCGGACTTTCCGTCTCCGAGACGCTCATTGACGCCCTCGTCGGCGGACAGCTCATCTCCTCCATTCTCGCCGTCAGCTGTGTCACCGTCGCGTTTTGCTCCAACTTCCTCATCGTACAGGATCGGGCGAACGGCACCATCCGCGACCTGACCGTCTCCCCCGTCAAGCCTTCCTCGCTCGCCCTTGCCTATTACCTCGCGTCGCTCTTTTCGACGCTCATTATCTGCCTCTGTGCGACGGGCATCTGCCTGTGCTACGTGTCGCTCGTCGGCTTCTGTCTCACCGTTTCCGACATATTGTACCTGCTGCTTGACGTTGTGCTTCTCACACTCTTCGGTACGGCGCTCTCCTCGGTGATCAACACCTTCCTCACGACGCAGGGACAGATCTCCGCCGTCGGCACCGTCGTCAGTGCGGGCTACGGTTTTCTGTGCGGCGCGTATATGCCGATCGCCTCCTTTGACGAAGGACTGAAACGCTTCATCTCCTTCCTCCCCGGGACGCACGGCACTGCCCTGATGCGAAATCACTGTATGTCAAGCGTGCTGGAGGAAATGGCCGCCCAAGGTCTTCCCAAAGCAGCGGCAGACGCGCTTCGCGATGCGCTGGACTGCAACATCTACATCGGCGAAAACGCCCTCTCGCACCCGACGATGTACCTCATCCTGGGCGGCACAACGGTGCTTCTCATCCTCGCCTACGTCGTCCTTCACAAACTGCGCTCGCGCGTGTAACGACCAAATTATAAAGCGTTGCATAATGGGACTAATGCCCCTAAAATGCAACGCTTTTTTGTTATTTGTGTTTTTAGTAATACCTCCATAATCGCGCCCAGAACGCGTTTAGAGATATGTATTATTTAGTTAAGTATCGGCTATACCGTAAGGCTAAAAGCGTATTTAACAGTCGTTTTATGGCCTTTAACGATACGACATTTGCGCTCGAAGTTCAAAGTTCGTACGGGTTTAATCTTCTTGACCATCTGGCCACCGATGGAACCGGCCTGCTTTTTTTGTGCCGAACTTGTCGCGTCGGACTCCGATTGAGTCCACAGCTATTGTGATGCAAGCGCCGCGTTTTTATCAACGGGAATTTTTGGAAATGTCCGAAATGCGGCACGGTTCGGATGGCTCCGAACGTTCGGGGAAAACACGCCCCTTGTGAAAAAACCCCTCGGCGGTCGTCTTCACGCAGATCGACAAGCCGTCCGAAACGAAACGCCGCTCGTACGGTTTTCAAAACCGAAGCCGAATGCAGTCTCGCACCCGCGAAAACGGACTTGTTTTCTTTTTTCGAAAAAGGCGAAAAGCGGGATTTTCGGTTGCGAAGAACGGGGAGATATGATATAATGATAATATCTATATACTCGCGTGAAAGGATCCCGCTATGTCTAAAAGTTATGAGATCGTCAGTCAACAGGTTTTGCCGACGCTTGCCGCGCGCAGCGTGGTGATCTTCCCCGGCGTGCCCGCAAGCTTTGAGGTGCGCCGCGAGGAATCCATCGCCGCCCTGCAGGAAGCGATCTCCACCGATAAAAAGATCTTTGTCGTCACCCAACGCGACCCCGCCGTGGATCGCCCCGAGGAGAAGGACGTGTACGCCGTGGGCACCGTCGCCCGCATCAAGCAATCCCTGCGCCTGCCCGACCGCGAATTCCGTGTGGTGGTGGAGGGGACCTCCCGCGCGGAGCTCGTGAAGATGACCCGCCGCGAAAAAGACGGCGCGCTCATCAGTCAGGTCCTGAAAAAGCAGATCGACGTGGAGGAGGGCACCCTTGCCGCAGAAGCGAGAATACGTACGGTGCTGGATCGCTTTGCCGAATACGTAAAATTTTTGCCCAAGGTCTCCTCCGACATTCAGATGGCGGTGCAATCCATCAAGAACCCCTCCCTGCTCTGCGACTTCATCGCCGCAAACGTCCTCTATAAGTATCAGGACAAGCAGGCGATCCTCGACGAATTCGATCCCCTGCGCCGTCTGGAGCTTCTCTCCATGGTGATGGAGAAGGAGATCAACGTCTTAAAGCTGGAAAACTCCATTGCCGAAAAAGTCAAGGAGCATATGGATCAGAATCAGCGTGATTACTACCTGCGCGAGCAGATGAAGGTGATCTCCGAGGAGCTCGGCGAAGCAGACTATTCCGAAACGGATGAGCTTCTCGCCCGCATCGAGGCGGCAAAGCTGCCCGAGGACGTGCGCGAACGCTTGACGCACGATGCCAAAAAGCTCTCCCGTATGCCCTTCGGCTCCGCAGAGGCAAGCGTGCTTTCCGGCTACATCGACACCTGCCTTGAGATCCCCTTCGGCACCTACACCGAGGATCACCTGGATCTTGCGAAGGCACGCGAACAGCTCGATGCCGACCACGAAGGTATGAAGAACGTCAAGGACCGCATTTTGGAATACCTCGCAGTCAAAAAACTCTCTCCCTCCCTCGGCGGCCAGATCCTCTGTCTCGTCGGACCTCCCGGCGTGGGCAAGACCTCCATCGGCGCCTCCATCGCCAAGACGCTCGGCCGCAAATACGTGCGGCTGTCGCTTGGCGGCGTGCGGGACGAGGCAGACATCCGCGGTCACCGCAAGACCTACATCGGCTCCATGCCCGGGCGCTTCATCCACGCGCTCAAGCAGGCGGGCAGTATGAATCCCCTGATCGTGATGGACGAGATCGACAAGCTCACCCGCGACGCGCACGGCGATCCCGCAAGCGCGCTTCTCGAGGTGCTGGATCCCGAGCAGAACCACGCCTTCCGCGACCATTTCGTAGAGCTTCCCGTCGATCTCTCCTCCTGCATCTTCCTCGCCACGGCAAACACCCGTGACACCATTCCGAAGGCACTGCAGGATCGTATGGAGATCATCGAGGTGCCCGGCTACACGCAGGGCGAAAAGCTTGCCATTGCGAAAAACCATCTCTTGCCGAAGCAGCTCCGGCGCCACGGCCTCAAAAAGCAAAACCTCACCTTGACCGACGAGGCCATTCTGGACGTGATCGAATATTATACCCGCGAGATGGGCGTACGCACGCTGGAGCGCACCCTTGCGAAGATCTGCCGCCGCGTGGCACGCGGCGTCGCCGAAGGGGAGTACCGCCGCAAATGCGTAAAGCCCGCACACCTTGAAGCCCTCCTCGGCAAAAAGCGCTATCTGCGCGAAGCGCCCGAGGCAGAGGGCACCATCGGCGTGGTCAACGGCCTCGCCTGGACCGAGGCGGGCGGCGAGCTTCTGAAGATCGAGGTGCTCTCCTTTGCCGGAAGCGGCAAGATCGAACTGACCGGTTCGCTCGGCGACGTGATGAAGGAAAGCGCACGCGCCGCCTTCTCCCTCATCCGCTCCCGCGCCGACGAATTCGGCGTAAAAAATGCGGAATTCTACAAAAACACGGACGTACACATCCATCTGCCCGAGGGCGCCGTTCCCAAGGACGGCCCGAGTGCAGGCATTGCGCTGACCACGGCACTTTTGAGCGAGTTGACGGGGCGCGCGTGCCGCACCGACGTTGCCATGACGGGTGAGATCACCCTGCGCGGCAAGGTGCTCGCCATCGGCGGTCTGCGCGAAAAATGCGCCGCCGCGGCCGCCGCAAACATGCGACACGTGCTTCTGCCCAAGGCAAACGAGCGCGATCTGGAAGAGCTCGATGAAGAGGTGCGCGCCGCCTTGATCTTCCACCCCGTCGAAGACATTGAGGAGGTGCTTCGCCTCGCCTTGATGCCGAAGGTCGTGGATGAAACAGCCCCCCTCAGCCATCCGCTTGCCATCACCGAGTCCAGACGTGCCACACGACTCTCTTAAACGACTATGCATGCAAACGATACCATTCTGAAAATGACGGCCGGCCGTGCGGATCAGTTTCCGCGCGATGCGAAGCCGCAGATCGCCCTCTCGGGGCGCTCCAACGTGGGCAAATCCTCCCTCATCAACCGAATGCTCGGCGTGAAGAACTTTGCCCGCGTCTCCTCCTCTCCCGGAAAAACCGTAACGGTCAATTTTTATGAATGCGAAAAGCGCTTCTACCTCGTGGATCTGCCCGGCTACGGCTACGCGGCACGAAGCGGCGAGGGACGCCGCGCGCTTGCAGGCATCGCCGATCGCTATTTTCAAAAAAACGACGCGCTCACCCTCGTGTTACAGCTTGTGGATCTCAAGGTCGGCCCGACCAAGGACGATCTCGTGATGATCGACTTTCTCACCCGCACCGAAACGCCCTTTGCCGTTGTGGCAACCAAGGCAGACAAGCTCTCCCCCACCGCCGCAAAGCGACAGCTGGAGGCGGTGCGCGAAACGGCAGGACTGAAGGAAGAAACTCCCGTGATCCTCTTCTCCGCCAAAACGGGTGCGGGCAAGGACGAACTGAAAAATCTCATCTACGCGGCGGCAAAAGGACTTTTTGCCGTCCGAGAAGACGCGGAATAAAAACCGAAAAACGGCAAATACTTGTTTTCAAAACGAAAGCAGGTATTTATGACACTCTACGGAGATTGCAGGCACATCCTGCCTGAAGCCACGCACTTTTCCCGCGCGCTGCCCACCGAGACCTTTGCAGACATCGTCTGCGCGCCCGCCGCCCTGCCGCAGGGCTTTCAAGCCGGACTTCTGCTCTTTGAATCGGGGGTGCGGATGCACCTTCCGCAATCTTTTTTTGCCGAGGCCGTCCTCAGCTGCGGAATGAGTGCGCGCGACACGCTCTCCTTCTCCAGCATCTCGGAGACGAGCGCTCTGCTCTCCTTGAGCCGTGCCTTTCGCTTCAAAAACCGTCTCTTTGAACCGATGGAGGTGCGCGTGTCCTACGACCCCGCCCTCTCTCTCTACCGCAATCTGACGCGCGGCTTTGTCTGCGCGCTCAACACTCTCATCCCAAAGGAAGCAGATCTTGAAACTCTACCTCAATGCACAAGGCACTCCCTGCGTGTCTCTCTCCTGTCATGAGCTTTCTCGCGTTGCGATCTTCAGCGACGAGGCAGTCTTTGACGCGCAGTTTTCCTGCGACGGTATGGAGATCACTCTCTTTTCCGCCGTGCCCGAGGTGGAGGAGGAAAACGGTCTTGCCGTCCTGAACATTCCCCGCATCCCCGACCGATGTGCCAGGCGAGACTGGGCGGCGGCCATCGCCTTCGTCTTCTGCCGCTCGCAGGGGATCGAAACGGTCGGTCTTCGCCTCAGCGAGGATCACGTGCAGACCATCACCGAGGAGGACGCGCACCGCGCGGTCGTTGCAGCCTTCCGCGAGCTCTCCGCGATCCTGCACGTCACGCCGGACAGCATTCGTCATCGGCACGAGAGCCTTCAGGCGCTGCGCTTCCCCTTTCCCGGTCTGCGCGCAGGTCAAAAGCAGCTGATGAAAGAGACTTACGCGGCCATGCGCGACCAAAAGAACCTCTTTGCCCTCGCCCCAACGGGCATCGGCAAAACGCTCTCCGTGCTCTATCCCGCCTTCAAGGCGCTTGCCAAGGGACACATTGCCAAAGCCTTCTATCTCACCCCGCGCGGCTCATTGCAACCGCAGGTGGCGCAATCCATCCGCCTCTTGCAGGGCGAGGACTGTTTTCTACATACCATCACACTCTCCGCCAAGGGGCGCATCTGCCAGATGGGGCACCGCTGTGAGCATTCCGTGTGCGAGTACAAAGCGCAGGACAGAACGCGGGAGGCGCGCGCCTTGACCCGCCTGTTTGAGACCTGTGGACACATCACGCCCTCGGACGTTCAGCTCGTCGCACGCGAGGAGAGACTCTGCCCCTTTGAGCTTTCGCTGACCGCCTCGCTCTACTGCGAGGTCGTCCTCTGCGATTACAACTATATTTTCGATCCGCACGCCTCCCTCAAGCGGTACCGCTTCCGCGAAGAGCCCTACGCCATCCTCTGCGACGAGGCGCACAATCTGGTGACGCGCGTGCGGGAAAGCTTCTCTGCCGCGCTGACGCCGAAGCGCATCTCCGTCTGCTTCTCACCGTTGTTTGCAAAAGAGTCTGCCGTCGTCTCCGCCGCCAAAAAGCTGGACGAGGCACTCTTCCAAAACCGTCCCGACAAAACTGCGGGCACCTACGATCCCATCTCCTTCGATCCGCCTGCGGCGCTGCTCGGTGCCGTGGAAGCGCTCTGCGAAGTTCTCTGCCCGCTGACCTCCAAAAAAAGCGGCGGAGCGTACACGGCCGAGCTTATCACCACGGCAAAAGAGCTCTACTTTGACCTCCTCTCCTTCTTAGAGGCCGCCGAGGACTTCGACGTCCACTACTCACTTTGCACCTACGACGACGGCGGAGTCAAGCTAATCCTGGTCGATCCCGAAAGGAAGGTGCGCGAGATCACGCGCGACTTTGGGATGTGCGTCTTTTTCTCCGCCACCCTCTCGCCGAAGAATTATTATCTCTCCATGCTCGGCGGCGAGGAAGACGATTTTTTGGATCTCCCCTCCCCCTTTGATCCCGAGCATCTGCTCGTGCTCACCTGCCCGATCTCCACCTTCTACCACGATCGGGAGCGCACCGCCGATCTTGCCGCGCGCATCATTGCAAACGCCGTCGCGCCGCGCGTGGGCAATTACATGGTCTTTTTCCCCTCGTTTGAATACATGAACCGCGTGGTGGAAGCCTACCGCCGCCTGCGCCCGCGCGATCTTATCCTCTGCCAGAATCCGCAGATGGACGAAACGGCGCGCGAAGAATACCTCGCGGCCTTCTCCGTCAAGCGAAACGTCAGGCTGCTGGGCTTTGCCGTAATGGGCGGGCTCTTTTCCGAGGGCGTGGATCTCGTCGGAGACAAGCTGCTCGGCGAGGTGATCTTCGGCGTGGGAATGCCGCCGCCCACCCCCGAGGCGGAAGCGGTGCGCCGCCGCTTCGATGCCCGCGACGAAGACGGCGCGGCACTCGGCTATACCTACCCCGGCTTCAACCGCGTCCTGCAAAGTGCGGGACGTGTCATCCGCACGGCAAACGACCGCGGATTTCTCATCCTCTGTGACGAGCGTTACCTCTCCGAAGGGATCAGCGCGCTCTTTCCTTCCTTCTGGAGTGAGCCCATCCCCGTAGGGGATGCCGAAGAGATCGAGCATCTCGTGCGCGCCTTCTGGGAGGACGGTGAGGGCGAGGGTCTTTCTTGACAACCCTTGCTCCTCGGGCGTATAATGTACAGAAAGAAAACTTCCAAACAACCGATCGGAGGACACGATGCAACTGGATGTCCACGCCATCAAAAACAATCTTTTTGAAGATCTGAACCACCGTTGGGCGCTCTTATCCGCCACGGACGGAACACGCACAAACGCCATGACCATCGGCTGGGGCGGTATGGGCGTGATGTGGGAGCGCGACGTTTTTTACGTGATGGTGC
>JAZRZY010000005.1:0-5626 GCA_045601605.1 Eubacteriales bacterium | reverse complement strand
GGGCGGTGATTCTTTGATAAAATAGCCTCAATCTCAACGAATCGAGGCTTTTTCTATGGATAACACCCTTGTTTTCGATCTGTTCGCGAGCCTTATTCGCGGCTTCGGATACGATCTGCTCGTCACGGTCCTCTCCGTCTTCTTTCCGCTTTTGGTCGGGTGCGGCCTGACGGTGCTGATGCATTTCAAGCGTGCCGGCGCCTTGCCCAAGGTTTTCCGCTATCTCTCCGTGCTCACCGAGGGTCTCGCCCCCGCCGCCGTCCTGCTCTTCTGTTATTTCGGCTTGTTCGGCCGCAGTGAGATCCCGCCCTTTTTGGTGGCGTCCGTGGCGCTTTCCGTTTGCTTTACGGGGTATATGGTCTATCGCTATGAGGCGCGGGATTCGCTTTTGAAAAACCTGCTCGTCAACGGCATCGGCCTTGTCGCAGACCTGTTGAAGTGGTCGTTTTGCACCCTCTCTTTCATTACGATCCAAAACGTGACGCGCGCCGTGGGAAACGTTGTTTCCCGCACCTACGAGCCCTTTATACCCTATTTTGTCCTGGTGCTCTTTACGTTCGGCATCTTGTTTGTGCTTCACGCCGCCCGTCAGATCTTAAAGGACGTGCTGAAGTAAGAAACGCGCAAAAAAACACCGCCGCAGGTTGAAATAGTAGAATGACGGTAGACACTAAAAAACAGTGTCTACCATCATTTTTTTATGTTACCATAAAATAAAGGAGTTGAAACAAATGAACACTAAATAAAAAACCACCTGTTCGATATAGAATCGAACAGGCAGCTTAATTGTGTTTTTTGTGTCTATTAACTATTGACTATTTCACCGCAGGGCGGTGTTTTTGTTTGTTTGCTCTGCATCCTTTTCTGCGGAGTCGGGCATCGTTGCTGCACGGACGGCCTCCAGAATCGAATCTTTTTTCACAAATCCGTTTTCGGTACGAAGGGCTTCGCCCCAAAGCGTGAGCGCCTCCTCGTAGCTTGTTTCACCGGGTACGACGGCCTCGGGACTTGCAGAGTACCAGAACCAGTCGCCGATCTCGCCCTTGCCTCCCTTGTAGGACCAGGTGGTCCAGCTCACGCCGTATTCCTCGCAGATGGCAATGCCCTCCAAGTTGGAGAATTCTCCCACATAGACCGCTACGCCGTGTTCCTTGCCGTAGTCGGCAAGCCCGGCGCACAGATTGCGGAATTGCTCCGTGTTGTCATACAGGTGCATTTGATAGAGCATATTGGTCCAGCCTTCGCTTTGGGGAAGGGGCAGGTTTTGGATACGCCAGATGCCCTCTACGCTGAGGATGTGATCGGGGTCCACCTCGCGCACGGCCGCGATCATCTCGCGGTAGAGGTCGTTGGTCTCCTCCCAGGCGGCGTAGTCCCATGCGCTGACGTAGTTCGGATGTTCTTCAAAGCCGTCGTTGTTTTGCGGCTCGTTCATCAGGTCGTAGGCCGCCACGATGGGGTTGTCCTTGTAACGCTCGGCGATGGCGAGCCACAGTGTTTTCATCGTCTGTCGGCAGACGGGATCGGTGTACAGATCCTTGCGCCCGATCGTGCCGCAGCAGTGGTTCATGCTTTGTCCGCCGGGGCAGCCGTGCATGTCCAAAATGACGTACATTCCGCGCTTTCCGGCCTCGCGGATCACCCAGTCAAGGCGCTGAAAGCCGGGGTTTTGGTTCGGGTCCTCGCAGATCCAGGTGCCTGCCTCGTCCGTCATAAAATTGCGGTACCAGAAGGGCACGCGCACGCAGTTTGCGCCGCTGTCTCGGATGAGATCGAGGTCGTATTCGGTGATCCAGTTGTCCTGATAGGTGTCAAAGAGCGTCTGGATCTGCTCGGGCGTCATACCGCTGTTTTCGAAGGCTGTAATGGTGTCCAGATTGCCCCAGTGGCCGTCCTCGCCCGCCACGGGCGTCATCCAGCATTCCTGGATCATCCAGCCGCCGAGATTCACACCGCGCAGAAGGACGTTCTCTCCGCGACGGTTGACGATCGTGCTTCCGCTGACCGAGAGAAAATCATCTTGTGAGATCAAGCTTTTATCCTCCGCTGTTTCACATCCTGTCATCGTGCATGTCAGTGCGGCGATGAGCAAGAGGAGAAGTATGCGCCGAATTTGCTTCATAAAGATCCTCCGAAACGCTGCTTTTCAAATGTTTGTAATTATGATAGCACAGCTTTCATCGGATTGCAAGGGTAAACAGGAGCGGGATCGTGACCGCAGAGAAGAGGTGAGAGACGACCGTCATCCCCGCGGCAACGCTCGTGTCCTCGCCGCGCGCACTCGGTACGATGATGGTGTTGAGCCCGAGCGGCATGGCAAGCGCGCAGAGCGCGCAAAGGTAGAGTGTTTCGGGTGGACGGAACAAGCTTGCCGCCGCGAGAAAGAGGGCGGGGAACCCCAAAAGCCGCACAAGTGAGATCAGATAGATTTTCCCGTTTCCAAACGTTTCTCGGACGGAGATGCGGGAGATCACGATCCCCGTCAAAAGCATCGCCACGGGCGACATACACGCCCCGCCCGACTCCGTCAAGAGCGTGAAGAAGGGCGGAAGCGGGATCCTCAACAGTCCGAGCAGCATCCCGAGGGCCATTGCAAAAAACATCGGGTTGCACAGCGCGCGCAAGGATTGGAAAAAGCGCGGCTTCGGCGCGTCTTTTGCCGCGAGCAGATGTGGCACCCCGAAGGTGTAGATGAGGATCCATAACGGGAGCGTAAAGAGCAGATATTCAAAAAAGAGCTCCTCAAACAGACACAGCACCACGGCATTTCCCATAAAGCCGAAGTTGGAGAAGCACAGCCCGTAGGTAAAGATCCGCCTGTGGAACGGATCCTTGGTGATCAGCCTTGCCGCGAGGTACGAGAGAGGGATTGCGGCAAGGGCGAGGATCAAGCTTGCAAGCAGGAGCTGCCACGCGCCCGCAATGCGCTCCGGCGTAAAATGTTCCGCAAAGGTTCCGGCGATCAGAGCAGGGATAAAGACTGCGTTTTCAAGCTTCGCAAGCACTGTGGCGGAATGCTCAGGCAGGATGCGCCGACGGGCTAAAACGTACCCGAGCGCAATGAAACAAAACAGCACCGAGATCTGGTTCAGCGTGGAAAAAAGGATGTTCATAGCAGAGATCCACCTATATTCCCATTTTTGTGAGATATAGTTATCGTATGAAACATCTCTGCTCTCTGTGCAACGGAAGGCCTTTTTCTTATCACAAAACCACGTATGCGCCCGAAAGCGCGCAGAGCAACGCTTTTGCGTGTCGTGCCGCTTGCGCTCAATGAGTCGCAGGATCGGCAAAAACGCAAAACAGCGCATTTTAGAGCGCTTTGGCGCAGTTCGGCGAGAAACGGAGCGGTTCGTAAAAATCGATCATTACACAGAACCGTCCCCGTGTTTCACGGTGCCTGAGGGGATCCCGATCAAAGGGTGTTCAGTTTGCCCTCGAGAAACAGACAGATATCCTCAAAAGCCTCCAATTGGCGTTTGCGCTTGAGCTCGTAGAAGAAACCGTGCTCCATCAGGGGATACACTTTCCAATGGGATTCGATGCCCATTTCGCGATGACGGTTTGCGATCGCAAGGGTATTCTTGGATACAAACAGATGCTCCAATTCCGCCTCAACGAAGAAAATAGGAGGATTGTCTCGGTTTACGTATCGGATCAGTGACAGACGGTCGAACCGTTCGGGGTCCTTGTCGTAAGGCGCGCCGGCGATATTCTGCATGCGCTCCCAGCTTGCGGGCATCATTCCGTCCCAGTGATAGAAGCTTGTGGGGGTTGCATGTAAAATGCCGTAAGTCGGTGCCACCCATTCTCCCTCATAATCAATTTTTTCTCCGCATTCACCGGGCTTGGCAAACAGAAGCAGAGAGGCGAGATGGGAACCGGCAGATTCACCGTAAACAGCGATTTTCGGCGGCCTCCCCATCTCTTTTAAGACGGAGACGAAACGCATATACGCTGCCCGAATGTCCGAAAGTTGCTGGAATGCGTCTTTGGCGTACAGACGGTAGTCGGTGGATGCTGCCACGAAGCCTCGGTTATTCAGTGCTTCCATGATCTCATGAAAGCTTTCTCGGCTTCCGCCTCTCCAACCGCCGCCGTGGACGAAAAAAACCGCAACGTCCTTGGTGATCTTCTCCGGCACAAACACGTCGAATACACGTCCCTTTACCAAAGGGCTATCCAAATAGTAGGACTGATATTGTTGCTTCATAAAAAAGACCCTCCGAAACGAATTCTCTTCCGACCTGATCCATATAGATCAGACCAACCGTTATTGTACATAAAAATTGTGGAAAAAACAAGGTGTGCAACCGTCCGTTTTCAATGCGTCTTGCGAGAAACCTGCCGATTTCGGCCTTTGTGCGGCAAAAAATATTTTCGGCAAGCTTGCCCGCCCTTTGTTTCGTGATTTTCGTGAAATCGTTCGCTTCGCTCACGGTGAAATCATTTACTTTGTAAATTGTGAAATTTGATGCTATCGCATCGAGTGAAATGAAATAAATCCTCTCACGCCCGCAGGCATTTCACATTGCGAAGCAATCTTTCACACGCGAAGCGTATTTCACAAATCCCGCAAGGGATTTATTTCGTTGAAAAAAGAGAGCAAGTCTTTCGACTTGCTCTCTTTTTTCTGGGTAGTTTGGACTTAATGGCACAAATTAAAGGGCACTGAAAACTGAAGATTTTATTCATCAATACGAATAGTTTCATCAGGATTTATTTTATATAATTTGCTGTCAACATCCAGCCAAATTGTAAATAAAGTCGGATTGTAAACCATTTTACCGTTAGCACTATATCTTAAACTTTTATATGCTTGTACGTAATCATATATTTCTATATTAGTTGCATACCATATTTCGTCATTATTCGCTACCTTTTGGCAAATTTCTTCGATACGCTCCCAGTTGTTATCTCTATCGAATTCATAGCTGTGTCCCCAGATATACAAAAGTCTCGAAGCACGTCTTGCGTGATAGGCTTTATTGGAAATATCAAGAGCCAAAAACTTGTCAACGAATTCCATAATTTTAGGATTATTATGGTGAGCAGACGGCATCCAGGCGTGAAAATCTTTTGGTAGATAGAATCCGTCATTGTCGCCGCCCAACGTTCTCGAATAAGCGATGTCAAGCTCGATTAGATAATTTTTGATCTGCTCATAATTCACAAAGCCGCCAATAAAGGATATTCCTGTGTCGGGATATGCCATTCCTCGAATTATGCAGCCGCACCTTTCCTCAAGTTCAAGTCGACAATCAAGCACGTCTCTTATTCCTTCTATGGGTCTCATATTGCCGTTTGCTCTGTGATTTGCACCATGCACTGCAATTTCGTGCCCTTTGGAAAGGAAAATTTCCTGTATATCTTCCTTTGAATAGCTTGTGCTTCTTATTCTTGCACTGTTGAAATTAAATGTTGCTTTGATACCGTACTTATTAAAAATTTCGGCAAGTCGTTTATCCTGCGAAACCCCGTCGTCATAACTAAAGGTGACTGCCTTTGCTTTGCCCTCGGGATATCTCATAAAAACTGATCTCATAAAATCAACTCCTTGGGTGTATTATAGCATAAAAGCGGTGAAAAATCAATGCGAAGCATTGCATGTAATCCGCAACTTGTT
>JAZRZY010000004.1:0-2114 GCA_045601605.1 Eubacteriales bacterium | reverse complement strand
GCTGAGCGCCGTGCTTTTCGGCGCGGCGCTGACGGCGCTTTTTTCGGGGGTGTTCGTGCACGCCTCCGCGAAGGGAAAGGTCTCGGAGAAAGGGCCGCGCGCCGTTTCGTTTCGCTTGTTGCCGAGTCAGCTTGCCTTGTACCGTACCCTTTCGCTCGGTGCACTTTTGTTCTGTGCCTTGCGCGTGGTGGGGGAGTTGCGCCTGCTTTCCTTTTCACCCGCAATGCTGCTCGCCTCGCTCGGCGTGCTTTTGCTCGTTCGTTACCGTGAGATCAAGGAGGCGGTCTTGGCTGCCGTGATCCTCGGATTTGCCGCAGGCGGGGAGCACGGCGTCATGGCACTTTGTGCCGCCGCGATCGCAGCCTCGCTCGGTTTTTCGCATTCTTGCCTTTTCGGAACTTGCCTGTCCTTTTTGTCTTCCGCCTCGTTTTTGCTCGGCTTTTGCTCTGCATCCGCCTTTGCGCTGTGCGGCGCGGATCTCTTGGTCGCCCACGTCCTCTTTTTCCTGCTGGCGCAGGCGTTGGATGCCCGCGCACTCCGCACGGCGGAAACGCCGCCGCAAACGAGTGCGGCGCGCTCTGTTCTGCAGGAAAAGCTCACCCGCCTCTCCGAGGCGTTCGGATCGCTTTCCGAGGTGTTTTATATGGCCACGGATCACGCGCTCACCCCCGAGGGGGAACTTGCCGCTCGTCTGGTGCGTGAGGCGAGCGAACGCGTCTGTGCCTCCTGCCGTCACAGCACGGATTGCTGGGAGCAGAATTACGGACTGACGCATTGCGCGCTGGAGCACGTCAGCCGTGTTCTGGTCGAAAAACGGAGCGTGACGCCGGAGGAGCTGGAGCCGTACTTTAAGAGTCGCTGTGTGAAGGCGGAGGAACTTTGCGAAGAGATCGGCCGCCGCTATGCCGCCGAATGCGGAGCGATGGAGATGCGGGAAATGCCTGCCTCGCTTCTCTGCGGGGAATATGCCTCGGTCTCGCGCCTGCTTTCCGAGGAGGCGCAGGGGCTTCTGGAAGAGGAGGAGGTCAACCACCGCCTGACGCTCGCGGCCGAGGAGGTGCTCAGGGAACGCAAGATCTCGTATCGCGCCGCCTACGTCACCGGCGGGAGAAACGCCTGCCTTACGGTGACGGGGCTTTGCTTGCCGCGGCTTTCGCTCAGCACGCAGGAATTGACGGATGCCTTTTCCGCGCGGCTGAAGATGCCGTTTGAGGTGCCCGAGTTTCTCTCTCCGTTGGAGGATTCGACCCTGCGTTTGCGCCGCAAGCGCAAGGTGCGTCTCTCCTGTGCCAAATTGGTGCGCGCGGCGGGCGCTCAACCCGTTTCGGGCGATACCACGGGCTTTTTTGAATCCGATATGGGCTATTTCTATTCGCTCATTTGCGACGGGATGGGCAGTGGACGCGGGGCGGCCTTCACCTCGCGCCTGTCCTCCATTTTCATCGAGAAGCTTTTGACCTTCTCGCACGAGAAGGGGATCACTTTGGAGATGCTCAACCGTTTTTTGCTTTCGCAAAAGGAGGAGCGTTTTTCCACCGTGGATCTTTTGGAGGTCGATTTTTACACCGCCCACGCCAACTTTATCAAGGCGGGCGCGGCGGCAAGCTATATCAAGCGCGGCACGGGGCTGTATCGCATTGCCTCCAAAACGCCGCCCGCCGGTATTTTGGGCACGCTTTCCGCAGAGCAGACCTCGCTTTCTCTGTCCGACGGTGACTGTATCGTAATGTTCTCCGACGGCGTCGTGCCGAGCGAGGAGACGGACGCGTGGTTTGCCGAGGCGCTGGCCTTTGCCAAGGAGCGGGACGCGAGAGGACTTGCTTCCTATCTTATGGAGGAAGCGTGCCGCCATCACGGCGCGGATTCGGACGATATGTCCATCTGCGTTCTGGAGGTACACGCGGCGTAGCGAGTCGGCTTTCCCGAGGGAAGACGCGTGCGTTTTTCGGGGCGAATACAGACGAAAACGCCCGTGCAGGTTGCACGGGCGTTTTTTGCGTTATTGAACTTGGATCGAGACCGATTCGATGATCGGCTGTTCTGCTTTGGGGATGGTGCCGTTTTTGTCCGAGGGCTCGGCTTCGGTGCAGATGGCATCCACGACGTCCATTCCC
>JAZRZY010000003.1:0-19336 GCA_045601605.1 Eubacteriales bacterium | reverse complement strand
CTTGGCCCACAGAACGACATGGCTACGATCCGACTTGGTGCGATCTTGCTGTTTGTATGGTGAGGCGGCGGAAGATGGAAATCACTTTTTTGCTCAAAGTGGCGGGGGTCGGCGTGCTTTCGGCCGTTGCGTGTATGATCTTGTCCCGTACGGGGCGGGAGGAGCAGGCAATGGCGGCAAGCGTCGCAGGGATCATCGCCGCGGCGCTCGTCCTGCTTTCGGAGGCAGGGGAGCTGATCAGCGGCATCCGCAATCTGTTCGGCGTTTGAGTGAGTATCGCGCGGTTTCTGGGCGCGCTTTTGCTCGCCCTTGTTCTGATTCTCTTGCTCAAGGAGCTCAGAGTGCGTCACGCCGTGCTCTTTTCGGCAGGCGCGGCGATGTTTTTTCTGCTTATGGCCTTCGAGGAGATGCGGGAGGTTCTCACTTTTTTGGAGGAATTTTCGGCTTCCACGGGCTTTTCCTCGTATTTCGGGATCTTGCTTCGCGCGCTCGGCATCGCCCTTGCCACGGGTTTTTTGGCGGAACTTTGTCGTGATATGGGAGAGGGAACTCTTTCGCGGGCGGCGGAGCTTTGCGGAAAAGGGGCGGTGCTTTCGCTTGCCTTTCCGATCTTGCGTGATTTTTTGGAGCTTCTTTTCTCGGCGATCTCTCTTGTGTAAAAAGGTGGAACATGAAACGGTTCTTTGTCGTGTGTGTCCTTGTTATTTGTTTCTCCCTGCTGTTTTCCGTCTCGGTCTTCGGGGGCGACAGTTTGATGGAGGATCTGATGGAAAGCGCCGACTTGGCAAGGCTTGCGGAGGTGCTTCCGGCGGATCTTCCGATGCGCGAGGAACTTCTGGCGGATTTGGGAAGTGAAGAGGGGTTTTCCTCCGACACGTATTTCGCCTCGCTTCTGACCGCCTTCTGGCCGAGCCTTCGGGAGTGCGTGCTTGGCGAGGTCGGATTGTTTGCCTCTCTTTTTTCCGTTCTTCTCTGTTCCGCCTTCTTTTCCGCCATGCGGCAGGCGTGGTTTCGAGACAGCGTCGGAGACGTGGTGGATTTTTTGTCGGTGCTCGTTTTGTCGGGCGTTTCGTTTTATGCCCTGCACTCGTTGTTTCTCAGCGCGCGGGACGTTTTGGTGGTGTTTTCCGAATTTCTCTCGGGGATGCTCCCCATCACGGGCGCCGTCTATTCGCTTTCGGGCGGAGTCGGTACCGCCGCCGTGCAACATACGCTGTTTCAAAGCGCGCTCTCCGTTTTGGATGCCATCTGTACGTATTATTTGGTTCCGCTTTTGTCTGCCTCGTTTGCTCTCTCTGCGGCAAATGCCGTCGGCGGCATCAATTTCAGTGCACTTTCGCGTTTTTTGCGCCGTTGTGTCTCGTTTTCCCTCGGCGCGGTCTATTTGACACTTTTGATCGTGCTCAGCGTGCAGACCGTCCTCTCTGCCGCTTCGGATTCGTTGGGACTGCGTACGGCACGCTTTGCGGCCTCCAATTTCATCCCTGCCGTCGGCGGGATGTTTTCCGAATCGGCGAAGACCGTCTTTGCCGCCGTCGGCGTTTTGCGGACCTCGCTCGGTGCGGTGGGGATCCTTTGTATTCTTTGGATTTTGCTTTCGCCCATGCTCACGCTTCTGTGCCGAAAGGTGCTCTTCTTACTGCTTTCCGCGTTGGCGGATGCATTTTCCTTGGAGCGCGAGGGGCGCTTTCTCTCTGAATGTGCGGAAACGATCGGTCTGCTTTCTGCGGTTCTTTTTTCTTCGGGCGTGTTCTTTTTGCTCGGGTTTGCGCTTTTTTTGAGCGTTCCCATCGGAGGGTAATGTGCTGACGTCTTATTTGTATTCCATCGTGCTGGCGGGTATCTTTGCCGCCGTGGCAGAGCTTTTTCTTCCGTCCCGCATCTTTTCCGTCGGGCGCCTTCTTCGGGCTGTCTGCTCGGTCTTCGTCGTTTTTTGCATGGTCTCTCCCATTCTTTCCGTCTTCTCATCAACCGATCTGTCCGACTCCTTCGAATCCTCCGATCTCGCGCTTGAAGAGGAGACGAACACCTGCTCTGTGGGCACACACATCGAACAGCGTGCGCTTTCGGCGCTGGCCGAAAGGCTTCGGGAAACCGTAGCGGAAAAGACGGGGCGCGAGGCGCGGGTGGAGGTTTTTTTCAAAGAGGACATAAATACGCTTTTCGCCGACATATATTGTGATATCTCCAAAGAGGAAGCGCTTGCCCTTGTGCAAGACGTAAGGCTTGTGTACGGGCTTGAGAGTGCGGTGGTATCGGAAGGGAGCCAATATGAGTGAATCGCCCTTTGCACGCATTTTTTCGCTTTGGAAAACCAAAAAACTCTGGCCGATGCTCCTGCTTCTCAGCGCGGGGCTTGTGCTGCTTGCGCTTTCCTCCCTCGGGGAAAAGGATGCCTCGGGCGAGACGCGCGCCGTCTTCGATGAAGAGGCCTATACCGCTTCTCTGGAGGAGCGGACGGAGCGGCTTCTGTCTTCGGTAGAAGGAGTGGGCGAGGTACACGTGATGCTGACGATGGATTCGGTCTGGGAGGAGCATTACGCCACGGACCAAAGCGTATCGGAGCATCAAGCCGGAGAGTCAAAGGAAGCAAACATCCAGCAGAGCATCATCCTGCAGAGCGAGAAGAACGGCACCAAAACCCCGATCTTGCAGAGCGTTACCATGCCGCGCGTGCGCGGTGTGAGTGTGGTTTGCACGGGCGGGTCGAATGCGGCCGTGCAAATGAAGGTGATGTCGCTTGTGCAGGCACTTTTTGATTTGGATGCCAATCGGATCAGCGTTACCAATTAAGTGAGGAGGAGTTAGAAATGGAAGAATTGCAAACCTTAACGATCGAGGCGGCGCCGTCGAAAAAGGCGCTTTCCGAGGGGCGGCGCAAGGCGTCCGTCAAGGAGACGGCGCGGCGCCTCCGTGCGCGCTTGCTCGGTGAGGGGAAGGAGGGATTTTCCGCCTTTCCTTGGAAATCCATCTCCGTGCGAAACGCTCTGATCGCCGCTTCGGCAGTTTTGATTTTGCTTGCGGCATACCTGAATTTGCGCTTCGCCCAGGATACCACCGCCCAAAACGGGGAAGAGCCGCTCGTGTCTTCGCCGTCTTCTGCGGAGGAGGAAGACGATTATTTTGCCGTAGCCGTCATCAACCGAAGCCGTGTGCGCGACGAGGCAATCGATATGTATCAGGCGCTTGCGGATGACGAGGCGGCAAGCGCCACCTCACGCGAGGAGGCCTACGCATCTATGAACGCGCTTGTGGATCGCACCGCATCCGAGGTAGATATCGAAAACCGCATCAAAGCGAAGGGCTTTTCCAACTGCGTCGCCATTTTGGAAGAGGACCGCGCGAATATCGTGGTGGAGTCCGCAGGCTTGAGCGATTCCGAAGTGGCACAGATCACGGAGATCGTCTATCTTGAGGCGGGCGTCATTCCGCAGAATCTCACCATCACCGAAAAGGTGTAAAGAAAAAGACACGGCGTCAAGTGACGCCGTGTCTTTTTTTGTTTTTTAGAGAATATCGACCAAAACCTTCTGGTTTTCACGCAGGGAAGCGGCCTTCACGACCGTGCGCAGGGCACGTGCGATCTTACCGCCGCGACCGATGATCTTACCCATGTCGTCGGGGGAGACGTGAATTTCCAGATGCAGGTATTCACCCTCGTAACGCTCGTCCACTTTGACGGCGGCGGGGTGATCCACCAGCGCTTTTACGATATCCAGAACCAGATCCCGCAACATTGCGGATTACTCGATCGCGCCGCTCTTCTTCAGAAGGCTGCGGACGGTCTCGGTGGGCTGTGCACCGTTCTTCATCCAAGTCTTGGCGCGGTCGTTGTCAACCACGACCTCAGCAGGATCGGTGTTGGGGTTGTAGTGACCGATTTCCTCGATGAACTTGCCGTCACGGGGAGAACGGGAATCTGCAACCACGATGCGGTAGTGGGGCGCCTTCTTCGCGCCGACTCTCTTGAGACGAATTTTGACTGCCATGTTGGTTTCCTCCAATGTAACTGAATGTTTCGTTTGTTTATATCAACCCAAATGCGGGGTCAACATCACATAAATTGTGCAAACTTGCGGGCAAGCTTACCCTTCTTTTTGCCTCCGCCGGCAAACTGCTTCATCATCTTCTGCATCTGCTCGAACTGACGGATGAATCGGTTGAGCTCTTCAACCGAGGTGCCGCTTCCGTCTGCGATGCGACGGCGGCGGGATGCGTTTAGGATCTGCGGCTTCGCGCGTTCCTCGGGCGTCATGGAGAGGATCATTGCTTCCATACGGTCGATCTGCTTTTCATCGATCTTGGCATCCTTCAGATCGCCCGGTTTGATGCCGGGAAGCATCCCCATGATGTCCTGCATCGAGCCCATGGAGCGGATCTGACGGAACTGCTCCAGATAGTCGTCCAGAGTGAAGGCGTTTTCGCGCAGCTTCTCAGCCATTTCGGCGGCCTTTTTTTGGTCGATGGCGGCTTCCGCCTTTTCGATGAGAGAGAGCACGTCGCCCATGCCGAGGATGCGGTTTGCCATACGGTCGGGGTAGAAGGGCTCAAGCTGATCGAGCTTTTCACCCATACCCACGAATTTGATTGGTGCACCGGTGACGTATTTGACGCTGAGCGCCGCGCCGCCGCGCGTGTCGCCGTCGAGCTTTGTGAGGATGACACCGGTGATGGTGAGCATCTCGTGGAAGGTCTCCGCAACGTTGACGGCTTCCTGACCGGTCATGGAGTCCACGACGAGCAGGATCTCGGTGGGATCGGTGGCATCTTTGATCCGCACCAGCTCTTCCATCAGCACCGTGTCGATCTGCAGGCGGCCGGCGGTATCGAAGATGACGAAATCAAGAGCGTTTCGCTCGGCGTACTTGAGTGCGTCGGACGCGATCTTGACGGGATCGGTACAGCCCTCTACGGTGAAGACGGGCACTTCCACCTGTTCGCCGACGATCTGCAGTTGTCGGATGGCGGCGGGACGGTACACGTCACAGGCCACGAGCAGGGGACGTTTGCCTTGCTTTTTGTAAAGACGGGCGAGCTTTGCGCTCTGAGTGGTCTTACCGCTGCCCTGTAAGCCGCACATCAAGACCTTGGTCGGCGGCTTCGGGGAGATCTGAAGCTTTGCATTTTCCGAGCCCATGATGGCGCAGAGCTCTTCGTTGACGATCTTGACGATCATCTGTCCGGGGACCAGACTTTCCAGGATCTCTTCGCCGAGGGCGCGTTCCCGCACGCGATCCACAAAGGCGCGCACGACCTTAAAGTTGACGTCTGCTTCCAAAAGTGCGAGCTTGATCTGCCGCATACCGACCTTTAGGTCGGCTTCGGTCAGCTTGCCCTTGGAGCGAAACGAGCGAAACGCCTCTGTGATCTTATCGGAAAGGTTTTCAAACAAGGGATTACTCCTTTAATATCGAAAGGATCGCTCTTGCCGTCTCCCGTGCTTCCTCGGGCGCCGACTCGGCGAGCTGTCGGATGGCTTCTTCTTTTTCAACGAGGTTCAGCGCCGCCTCCATCTTCCGAAGCTCGGCCTCGGTCTTTTGGATCAGCGAGCGCACCGCCTGACGGGACGTGCCCGTATGCTCCGCGATCTCCGAGAGGGAAAAGTCCTCGTTGTAGGAGAGGGAAAAGGCAGTCTGCTGCTTCTCGGTCAGCAGCGCACCGTAGCGATCAAACAGGGGAATGAGGGAAAAATCTTTGGTGACCATAACCCCTCCGCTGTGAAGAAAAAAACTTTACAGCGCATATTATACACGAGCGCCTCTCCTTTGTCAAGTCTTTTCGGGAAAAAAGCGCGCCTTGTCGCCCGTTTCGTTTGAGCTTGGACGGGGAGGCATCGGGAAAAGAAAAAGCCGCAGGGCAAAATGCCCTGCGGCTTTGTTGTCAGACCCTACTCAGTGCAAGTCATAGGACCCGAAACACATCAAAATTCAAATTTATTTGGATTCGATGTTGTAGTACTTGGAGAGGATCTCGACAGCCTCGGCGCAGTTGTCTTCATAAGCCTCGGCGGAGGTGTCGAAGTAACCCACAAAGTCTTCGCTTTCGCCCGCGTTCTTGTAGAACTCGGAGCCGTCGGCATCGGTCATACCCATGGCGACGAAGGAGGAGGCAGGCAGCTGACCGCCCTGAGCGACCTTCTCAACGATGTAGTTGCGGTCGAAGAGCAGGCCGATGGCCTTGCGGATCTCCTGCTGAGCCTTTTCCTTTTCCACACCGGTGAGGGTGGAGCCGGGGAGGAGGTCAGCGTCGACATTCCAGTTGACGTAGTAGGTACCGATCTGACCGGCGATGACGAATTCGGTGGGATATTCGGTCTTCAGGGTCGCGATTTCATCGGTGGGAACGTCGTCGATGAGGAGCCAGTCGCCCTTCTTGAAGTTGGCGAGCATGTTCTGAGCATCGTCGGAGAGGTAGCAGTTGATCTTTTCCATCTTGACGGAGTCGGCATCGATGTAGTTTTCGTTCTTCTTGAGGGTGATGACGCTGTCATGCTCCCAAGCATCGATGGTGTAGGCACCGTTGCAGATGTAGGTGGAAGGATCGGTTGCCCAAGCTTCGTCATCGTAGGCGGAAGCATGGACGGGGTAGTAGGTCGGGAAGGCGAGGAGCTCGTTCCAGTAGTTGACGGCGTTGGCGAGGGTGACGGTGATGGTGCGAGCATCATCATCAGCTTCGACGGCGAGGTCGTTCGGATAACCCTTGACGATCTCGAACATGTAGCCGTAGTCGGCAGCGAGTTCTTCGGAGGCAGCGCGCTTCCAGGCGTTGGTGTAATCGGAAGCCTTGACTTCGTCGCCGTTGGACCACTTCATACCTTCGCGGAGGGTGTAGGTGTAGGTGACGGTGCCGTCTTCGTTGACAACGCCTTCGACGAGCTCTTCGGCAGCGTCGGCAGCGATGATGAGGTTGCCGTCATCGTCCTGAGCCCACTTGGAAAGACCGGAGAAGAGGTGAGCAACCATGGTTGCACCGTCAACAGCGGAGTTGAGAGCGGGATCGAGGGTGTCGGGCTCGGAAGCGAGGCAGACGTTGAGGGCATCAGTCTTGCCGGCAACGTCGGTGTACATCATGTACTTGTAGCCGAGGGGGTTGGAGAAGAAGCCGTTGATGGAGTCATCGATCATGTACAGGTCGGTGTAGTAGTACAGAGGAACGATGCAGTCGGTGTCCATGAGCATATCTTCGGCGATGTGCATCATAGCGTAGCGGTCTTCGTTGTCGGTGCAAGCCTTGATCGCAGCGATCAGGACGTCGTAGGTCTCAGCCCAGGTGCCGTTTTCGACCTTTTCACCGCCGTAGGGGGTGAGGTCCACGGAGTACATGGCGAGATCGGCGTGTGCGCCCTTACCGAACTGAACGTCGTTGTTACCGGAACCGGAGGTCCACATATCGAGGAAGCAGATCGGATCGTTGTAGTCGGCGAGCCAGCCGTTGCGGGCCACGAAGTAGTCGCCTTCCTTACGGGTGTTCAGGAAGGTGTTCCACTCCTGGTTTTCGAGGGTCATGTCAAGACCGACGGTGGCAACTGCGCTCTGCAGATATTCACCGATGGCTTTGTGACCGTCGCTGGTGTTGTAAAGGTAGGTGACTGCGGGGAAATCCACCTTTTCAACATTTTCTTCTGCGGGGGTGTTGGTGCAGGCAGCAATGCTGAAGATCATTGCAACTGCAAGCATAAACAGCAAAACTTTTTTCATGTCGATACATCCCTTCTTAAATTTTGGTGTGTATGTTTTTTGCCGTTCTGTTTTGCACGAGCAGAACCGGCGCAAAAACCGTGGTTTGGATGCCTGAAGTGCGTCAGTTGATCTCGCCGACGCGGTGACAGGCGACGAAGTGACCCTTGGCAACTTCGGTAAAGGCGGGCATCTCTGCGGCGCAGGCATCGGTTGCATAGGGGCAACGGGTGCGGAAGGGGCAACCGGAGGGAGCGTACAAGGGGCTCGGAATGTCGCCCTCGAGGGTGATGCGGCGGTTGTTGCGCGCCGTTTCGGGATCGGGCACGGGCACCGCGCTCATCAGCGCCTTGGAGTAGGGGTGCAGAGGATGCGAGTAGATCTCGTCGGCATCGGCCATTTCGACGATCTTGCCGAGGTACATGACGGCGATGCGGTCGGAGATGTGTCGCACGACCAAAAGGTCGTGAGCGATGAAGAGGTAGGTGAGACCGAGCTTGTCCTGCAGATCGTCAAACATATTGATGATCTGCGCCTGAATGGAAACGTCCAGCGCGGAGACGGGCTCGTCACAGACGATGAACTCGGGATTGACGGCGAGGGCACGGGCGATGCCGATGCGTTGGCGCTGACCGCCGGAGAACTCGTGAGCGTAGCGGGAAGCGTGCTCGGAGTTGAGACCGACGTGATCCATCAGCTCAAGGATCCTTTCGCGGCGCTCCTCTTTCGTGGAGTAGAGCTTGTGCACGTCCAACGGTTCGCCGATGATGTCGGCAACCGTCATACGGGGATTTAAGGAAGAGTAGGGATCCTGAAAGACCATCGTTGCCTTTTTGCGGAAGGCGTGAATGTCTGCCTTGGTTTTGATCGGCTGACCGTCGTAGAGGATCTCGCCGGAGGTGGGCTTGTAAAGATGCAAAAGGGTGCGGCCGACGGTGGTCTTACCGCAACCGGATTCACCGACAAGGCCGAGCGTTTCGCCGCGGTTGATGGCAAAGGAAACGCCGTCCACGGCCTTCAGGGGGCGGGACTTGAGAAAGCCGACGTTGATGTCGAAGTGCTCTTTTAAGTCGCGCACTTCAATGAGCGGCTTGTTTTGAACTTCACTCATTCGTTGCTTCCTCCTTGGCGTTCATCCAACAGGTTGCCATATGGTCGTCGTTGATGCGGATGCGGTCGGCCTGCGCGCGCAGACAGATCTTCATCGCGTTGTCACAGCGAGGCGCAAAGGGGCAACCTGCGGGCATATTCAGAAGGTCGATTGGCGTACCCGTGATGGGGACGAGCTTCTGACCGCTCGTCTGATCGGTCGGGATGGAACGCAACAGACCTTTGGTGTATTCGTGCTTGGGGTTGTAGAAGATCTCATCGGCGGTGCCCTGCTCACAGATGGAGCCGGCGTACATCACGACCACCTCGTCGCAGAGCTGGGCAATGACGCCGAGGTCGTGGGTGATCATAATGATCGCCATACCGAGCTTCTTCTGCAGATCCTGCATCAGTTCCAAAATCTGTGCCTGAATCGTCACGTCAAGCGCCGTGGTCGGCTCATCCGCGATGAGGATGTCGGGCTCGCAGGCGAGTGCCATGGCAATGCCGACGCGCTGGCGCATACCGCCGGAGAGCTCGTGCGGATACTGCCTGAGGCGCTTTTCGGGCTCGTTGATGTTGACGAGGCGGAGCATTTCAAGGGCGCGCTCGCGTGCCTCCTTCTTCGTGCGATCGGTGTGCAGAAGAATGGCCTCCATCAACTGATGGCCGATGGTGTAGGTGGGGTTCAAGGAGGTCATCGGGTCTTGGAAAATGATGGAGATGCGGTTGCCGCGGATCTTCTTCATTTCCTTTTCGGGAAGACCGATGAGCTCCTGACCGTCGAATTTTACGCTGCCGCCGACGATCTTGCCCGTCGGGGCAAGGATCTGCAGGATCGAGTAAGAGGTAACGCTCTTGCCGGAGCCGGACTCGCCGACGATGCCCAGCACTTTGCCGCGTTCCAGATTGAAGGAGACGCCGTTGACTGCCTTGACCTCGCCTGCATCGGTGAAGAAGGAGGTCTGCAGATCACGCACTTTTAAAAGCGGAGTGTGTTCCATAGTGTCCTCCTTAGCTGTTGAGTTTCGGGTCGAAAGCGTCTCTGAGTCCGTCACCGAAGAGGTTGAGGGACAAAACGATCAGAGAGATGACCAGAGCGGGGATGATGAGTCGGTGCGGATAGGTGTAGATGCCGGAGAGCGCGTCGCTGGCAAGAGAACCAAGAGACGGCATCGGGGCGTTGACACCCAGACCGAGGAAGGAAAGGTAGCTTTCCGTAAAGATCGCGTTGGGGATCTGCAGGGCGGTGGAGATGATGACCACGCCGATGCAGTTGGGGATCAGGTGCTTTTTGATGATCCAGCTGCCTTTTGCGCCGGTGGCGCGGGCGGCAAGCACGTATTCCTGTTCACGAAGAGAGAGGATCTGACCGCGGATGAGGCGGGACATGCTGACCCAGTAGAGAAGACCGAAGACGATGAACAGACTGATGATGTTACCGCCGATTTCCTGCAGGGCGGTGTTTTGGATCAGCTCGTTGAAGCCGGAGGCCTTGAGGGCGGCGGCAAGCAGGATCACCATCAGCATATCCGGCAGAGAGTAGATGATGTCCACCACGCGCATGATGAAGATATCGACCTTTCCGCCGCAGTAACCTGCCATGGAGCCGATGGTCAGACCGATGATGAGCACGATGAGGCTGGCGAAGAAGCCGACCGCAAGAGAAATGCGGGTGCCGTAGATCACGCGGATAAAGTAGTCGCGGCCGGCGGCATCGGTGCCGAAGAAGTGCGGGAAGATGCTTTCGGTCTCGCCGGAGTATCCGGCGAAATACACGACGTGGTAACCGTCGTCGGCCTCAAGGATGGCGGTGTTGCCTTCTTTGCGTACGGCCTTGCCGGAGAGGGAGGCTTCCCAGAGCCAGTCGGAGACGGCGGGAGTGTCTTCAAACGCGGTGTGACCGGCGTTTTCGGTGTGAACGTACTTGACGTTCAAGAAGGTCGAGGTCAGTTCCTCGGTGCTGTGGCTCTTGAGTGCGGCAAAGGATGCCTCGTCCATGGCGCTCTGTTCGTATTCCGCAAGGATCTCTTCCGCGCGCTTCTTGGCAGCGTTGAGCACGACCTTGTCGGTCATGGTGGTGCCGCCGACGGGAGCCTCGATCACGAGCTCGTGCAGGCTTGCCTTACCGAGCATTTGCTGTTTTTCCGTGGCGCCGTAGGTGAAAGGCGCGAGGTTGTTGTAGGAGCCGTCCACGGGCTTTCCGAGGGAGACGCCGAGCTGATCGTCATACTCGTAGGGCCAGAACATCGGCAAAAAGATGGAGGTCAGCGTGATCAGCACGATCAAAATCAAAGAGACGGTTGCCACCTTGTTTTTCAGGAAGCGGCGCACGCCGTCCTTAAAAAAGGTGGTGGAAGGACGCATTTGAACGATGTAGGACTTCTCCTCGTCGGTTGCGGGGAGGAAATCGGAAACGTCAAGCTGTAAATTGAAAGGTTTTTTGTTCATTTCTATCTATCACTCCGGTGTAGGAAAATTGCAGTTGTGTATGCTTATTCCAAATTGATGCGCGGATCGACGATCTTGTAGAGGATGTCGCTGACAAGGTTCATCACCACGATGAGCGTGGCGAGGATGATGGTCGTTCCCATGATCATCGGGTAGTCGCGGTCGGTGATGCTGGAAACGAACGCACGGCCGATGCCGTTGACCGCAAAGATCTGTTCGACGACGAGCGATCCCGTAACGATGTAGGCAAGCATCGGACCGCAGTAGGTGATGACGGGGATGAGTGCGTTCTTCAGTGCGTGCCCGAAGATGATCTTCATACCGGAAACACCCTTGGCCTTTGCGGTGCGGATGTAGTCCTGACCGAGCACGTCGAGCATCGAGGAGCGCGTCAGACGGGTGATGTTCGACAGAGGCGAGAGGGAGAGGGTGATGACCGGCAGAATGAGGCCGGAAGTGGTCGTTCCGTTGGCGGGCAGCCAGTTGAGCGCCACGGCAAAGATCAAAAGCAGGAAAGAACCCATAACAAACGACGGCATTGAGACGAAGGCGGTCGTGAAGACCATGATGATGCGGTCGATGAGCTTGTTGCGGCGAAGGGCGGCAACCGCACCGAGGATGACGCCGAGCACGAGTGCCAACCCTGCGGCACACAGACCGAGCTTGGCGGAAACGGCGAGGCCGCGGCCGATGATGTCAATGACGTCCTGCCCGCGCTGCTTGAGCGAGGGGCCGAAATCAAATTCGGTGACGATGTCCTTGAGGTAAGTGCCGTACTGCACCAAAAGCGGCTTGTCGAGACCGTATTTTGCCTCCAGCGCCGCTTTTGCGGCTTCACTGATCGCTTTTTCACTGGTAAAAGGACCGCCCGGAACGGAGTGCATGACAAAGAAGGTAAGGGTGATGACGACCCAAATCGTCAAGAGAGCAAGTCCGAGTCGTTTTAAGATGTACAGCCAAGTTTTTGAGTTCATGATTTCCATCCTGAAGAATATTGAAAAATATGTGCAGGAGCGTGCCCTCGTCTGGAGGATCGTGCCGTGGGTGGAGGGCAGTTCCTTTTTTAGAACGCGGGCGGCTACACTTGCCTACAATAATTTTATATATTATAAATCAAAATGGAAACGGTGTCAAGGGAAGAAGGGGGTAAAAACGCCGTCTGTTTCGCAGAAAAAACAAAAAATTTCGTTTTTGCAAAAAGAAAAACAAAACGGGCACACCGTCCGATCGGTGCGCCCGTATCTTTATTCTTCGGTTTCGGTTTTTGCCTGTGCGTTTTCGATTTCCTCAATGGTTGCCTGCATTGAGACGTCCGTTTCCGGCGGGCTGAAGGAAAGGTCCTCTTCGGGCGCTTCTTCGTCCGAGGTGTTTTCCGCGTCCTCAAGCTCGATGATCTCAAGGTATTCGTCGTATCCCTCGGTGGAATCGGGGCCGGTTTCCTCGGTCACGAGGGCTTCCTCGGGGAGCTCTTCGGATTCTTCCTCGTCCGGCTGACGTTTACGCAGAAGGATGAAGAGTACGATGCCTGCCGCGATCAGGAGAACGGCGGCGAGGATCACCAGTAAGAGCCACAGCTGGAATCCGCCGCCCTCGGTCTCTTCCGGCGTGTACCCGACGGGATGAACGATGAGCTTGCCGGCGGCAAAGGAAATGTCGTAATTTTTGGTGACGTCCTTGGAGCCGGAGAGGATCACGGCGCGCACGGGGGCGATCTCAAATTCACCCACGTCGCCTCTGGCATCCTTGGGATCGAATTCCAGAGACGAGATGACGTCTCCGTCCAAAAGGCCATCGGCACGCGCAACGCCCTCCAAGAGGAAGGAGACGCCCTCCTCAAAGATCACCTCACGGTTGGCGGGACGGATGACGAGCGGGCGCTTGAGGATCTCAAAGACGGATTCCTCGAGCGTGACAAGATAGTTTGTGTCCGTCTGCTGGAAGGAGAAAGCGTAGGTGCCGACGTCGGTGCCGGAGGCGCGGGTGAAGGTCAGCTTCAGATCGACGCCCGTGGGCAGGGGATTGGGTCCTTTGACGATCTCATAGCCGAACACGGGCTCGGTGTCGCCGTAGTATTTTTCGGTGACGTTCGGGCGGATGGTGATCGGGATGCGCCCCGCTTGTGCGGCGGCGGAAAGCTCGCTTAAGTCGCTGTCGAGATATTTGAGGGAGTCGGAGGAGCAGGCTTTGACGGCGGCGCGGTAGGTCGCCTCGCCCTTGAGGCCGGCGGAAAGGTTGATGACGCCGGTCTTTTCGGCGGCGTTGACACTGTAATCATTGACCACGGCCTGATCGTTGACGGTGTCGAATACGGAGATCTTGTAGTTTTGGATGACCTCTGCCTGAGCGGCGGTGGAGGTGTTTTTGATCTCGTAGGTCAAGCCGCCCGTCGCAGAGGTGGCGATGGAGATCTCCGGCGTGGAGAGCTTGCCGGAGGAGGAGATGATGCCTTTGAGCGGCGAGGTGACGGTGGAGGCGTAGGTCGGCTCACCGGGGTTGCCCAGAGCAAGGGAGACGGTGAATTGGAAGGAGCCGGTCTGCGTCAGCTGTGCGGCCTCAAAGGAGGTGAGGTTGACGGTTGCGGAAACCTTGGAGTTGATGTCCTTGATCTGACCTTCGAGGAAGGTCTTGAGCGCGGTGGCGGAAGACGCCTCCTGCAGGGTGGCGGAGAAGGAGGTCTGCTCCACGCGGTCACGCACGCGGGAAACTTCGATGTGGTTTTGGTGTAAGAGGGTCTTGTGCACCACCGTTTCGGCGCTTTCACCGCTTTGGTTGAGCGCTTGGATGCGGAAGGTGTATTCCTCGCCGTAGCGATCGAGGCTCGGCGTTGTGTCCGAGGTGCGCGCGGCGTCAACGTTCACCCAAGGATGGACGTCGCCCTCTTCGGAGGAAAGGTAATAGGTATAGCGGTAGCCTGTGATGGGACTGCCGCCGTTGTAGGGCGCACTCCAGGAGAGCGAAAAGCGGCCTGCGAGCTGCGTGACGGAAAGCTCGGGTGCATCGGGCACCTCGGCGGCAAGAACCGTCACGGGAAGCGAGGTGAGCAAAAGCAGGCAGAGGACGAGGGAAAGAGTGCGGGCAAGCTTCATAAAAATCAATACCTTTCGGGCATAGAATCAGAATTCGGAATGAAAGAAAACTGTAATCATTATAATGATAATACAGGATTTGGATTTTGGCAAGGGGAAAAGGGCGAGTTTTTGCTCCTCGTAAAAGTTTTTCCTTGAAAAAACCGTTCTATGCGTGTACAATGAAGAGCGAACACTTGGATGGATCGCTTGGCAAGGGAGGGCTCGGTTTGAAAAGATTCATTCGCATTGCCGCGGCATTGCTTGCCGCAGAGCTCGTTTTTCTCACCCTCTTTTTCGCGCAGGCAAATTGGGAACTTCATCATCCCGAGCTTACCGAGGTGGAGATCACCTGCCCTGATCTTCCCGCGTCGTTTGACGGCTTTCGCATCCTGCAGATCTCGGATCTTCACGCCTACTATTTAGAGGACGATGCTTTTTGGGAAGAGGCGATGGCAACCTCGCCGGATCTCATTGCCATCACGGGGGACGTGGTCAGCCGCGGCGCAACCGAAGAGGATCTCAGCGGCGTGCAGGCACTTTTGGAAAAGCTTTCGCTCGTTGCTCCCGTCTATTACGTCGGCGGCAATCACGAGGCGCAGAAAGGTCTGCTCTGGGAAGAGACGGCAGAGGCTGTCGCCGCAGGCGGCGGCATCAAGCTCTCGGACGAGACGCTCACGCTCATCCGCGGAAAAGAGCGCATTACGCTGATGGGCTTGCGTGACCCGTTTCGCCGCGACCATCCCGATCTTGTAAAGATTTCTTACCGCGATCAGACGCTTGCGACGCTTCGGGAACTCAGCGCCGAAACGGAGGAGTTCACCTTGCTTTTGGCGCACCGTCCGGAGGACGTGGATCTCTATGCCGAAGTCGGGATTGATCTGGCTCTCACGGGACACACCCACGGCGGGCAGGTCCGACTGCCGCTTATCGGGGCGGTCTTCGCACCCACGCAGGGTGTGTTTCCCGCCTACTCCGCAGGCCTCTACGAGGTCGGTGAAACGCAGATGTATCTCTCGCGCGGTCTCGGCGGCTTCCCGCGGTTTCTCTGCCGCCCGGAGCTTCCCGTGATCGAACTGCACTGTGCATAACAGAAACACACAAAAAAGAACCTTGCTCTGCAAGGTTCTTTTTATGCTTCGGAGTTCGGATCGCCTTGGCAATCCGCTTCGATTTGCCTGAGGAATCCCGTCAGGGTATAAAGCGTGATCCCGTCGAGGTTTTCCCCGTCGTAGGGCTGCCGCTTCTCATTGGAGTGCGCGCGGGTGTAGTAGAGGATGCGCGGGCAGGGATTTAAGAGATAGACGGGCGTGATGTCGTCTGTTCGGACGCGCTCGTCCGGAACGTAGAAGCGGTGCGGCGTGATCTCGTGAAGCACGGGCTCTTTGCCGCCGTCGAAGTTTTGGTGATTGTAAAGAAAGGACGGGCGCTGGGTGTAATAGACGTTGTAATTTGTCAGGTAGATGATCGCGTAGCGGTTGGGGATGCCGATGAGCTTCACCGCGTAGCGTGCCTTCGGTGTGACGATGGAGCATTCGCACTCCGCATCTTCCAGCCTGCCGTAGTAATACTGCTCGCGGTGACGGTAAAATTCAAGACCGTATTGTTTCGAGATCTTTTCGAGCTTTCTTGCAAGCCTCATTCGTCCGAGATAGAAGCGCGGAAAATACGAGACGTAGCGGATGCCGTAAACGATCGAGATGATCGCGATCGGCGTGCACATCAAAAAGAAAACGAACGCAAGTGTCATTTCCTGAAACAGCGCAGAAAGGAATTCGCCCATGGCACCTCCGTTGAAGCAATGTGAAAAAAGCAGGGGACGTCCCCTGCTTTTTTGGAAAAACAAGGAGACCTTGTTTCAGAATATCATAAGGCGTTTGGGTCTGTCTTGACTCAAAACGCGCACTTAACCGTTCTTCGGGAAAAATTCACCCGGAGTGAAGATGCGAAGCGAGCCGGTTACCGTCAATTCGGGAATCATCTTCAGGAGGACGGAAAGCTCGTCATCGGTCATAGCAGGCAGGAAGAAGCCCGTTTCGTCGTCTCGGCTGACGGCGCGCACGGCGCATTCGGCAAGCACGGTCAGACTGTCGGCACGCGTGCCCTTGACACGCAGGTAGCGCGCAAACGCACAACGGGAAACGTCCTTGATGTAGCCCTCGGGCGCCTGTTGGTTCCACAGCACGGGGGAAGAGGGAACCTCGCAGGCTTCGATGATGTCGCCGACCATCGCGCTCGCAGTGGGGGCACTGCCGGCGCCGTGACCGTAGAACATCGTCTCGCCCACCATATTTCCGACGACTCCGATGCCGTTGAAGACGCCGGAGACCCCGGAGAGAATGTGGGTACGGGAGAGCAAAAAGGGCGCGACGATGGGCGTGATCCCCTCGTCATCGCGGCGCACGTGGCCGAGCAGCTTGATGCAGTAGCCCGCTTCGGCGGCGTCGGAAATGTCACGGGGGCTGATGTTGCGGATGCCTTCGCAGTGTACGGCGTTCGGATCCACCTGATAGCCGAAGGCGATGTCGGCAAGGATGGAGAGCTTGCGGCAGGTGTCTTTACCGTCGATGTCGGCGGAGGGATCGCGTTCGGCAAAGCCGCGTGCCTGAGCATCGGAAAGGGCGTCGGCAAAGGGGACGCCGTTCTCTTCCATCTGGGTCAGGATGTAGTTGGTCGTGCCGTTCATAATGCCCGTCACGGAGGTAATGCGATTGGCGGCAAGGCAGTCGGAGAGCGGGCGGATGATTGGGATGCCGCCGCCGACACTTGCTTCAAAGAGATAGCGCACGCCGTGCTTTTTTGCTTCGGTGAGCAGCTCTTGTCCGTGCAGGGAAACGAGCTCCTTGTTGGAGGTGACGACGCTTTTGCCTGCGCGGATGGCCTTCAGGGAATAGTCGTAAGCGGGATGGACGCCGCCCATGGCCTCCACCACGAGACAGACGTCGGGATCGTTTTCGATCACGGCAAAATCGCGCACCACGCGGCCTGCCATGGCGTGGCCGGTGAAATCGCGGATGTCCAGAATGTATTTCACGTACACTTCGTCGGCAAGACGTGCCTTCAGAAGTGCGGCATTTTCATCGATGATCTTGGCAACGCCGCTTCCGACGACGCCGAAACCCATAATTGCAACTTGGATCATACAATCCTCCGAGGTGAGTAAAATCTTTGAAATCTTTAAAATATTTGGAATAAATTAAAGTATATCATCTTTTTTTCAAAAAAGCAAGGCGCGGCTTTCGAATCTCCCAATTTCTTCCGAGTAGCTTGGCGATCGATCCTGTGTCCGTTTTATAGGACATAGGATCTGTTACAGTAAGGGTGCGGGGCACCCCTCACAACGGCCCCGAACCGCAGCACGGCGGGCCCCACCGCGCGGCGAGAAAAGCGGCGGCGAGATCTCTCGCCGCCGTGTGTTTCCGAATCGGAGAGGAAAAGGCGATCCAAACGCTCTACGAAACCGACGAGGGAACGTTCCACAAGGTGTTTGAAGCTCTCAAGTCCTTCCTCTCCGATTTGAAAGCGGCGATCAAGGGCACGTTTGCAAAAGAGACCGTCGCAATGGAGGAGAGCATCCGTCAGTGCGAGGGCATCGTGGACGTGCTTTCAGACCGTGCGAACATTTATTTCGCGGTAGGAACAAAACCATCGGCATCAGTTCTTGTTATTTTTGACTACGACAAAGACAAAAAAACAAGGCGATCATTTAAGGTTTACAAAAATGCAAGCTTTTTAAATGACAAACTCAAAGAATTGGAGGTAATGTACTACAATGGAAAATCTGAAGAAACAATATGGGACGCAATTGATCAAGCGGTGCAGAGAAAAGAACTACTCTCCTTCAATAGTGAGTCACATTACTTTAGCTCTGGTGGATCTTCGGGAAGAAGATCATATTCCGTATCTGAAGGATCTATTGAAGGCCATCGAGAAGGAGCCGGACGAAACCGCGTTCAAAACTCAGGTTTGGTATCTCGCGGGAGCGGATATCGAGCCGTAACAGACCGCGCATACCTTGCCGCAGTCAACTCCGGAGATATGGAGACGGCGCAGCGAATGGTGGACGAGGCGGCAAAGGAGGCAGGATATACTGAACGGGGGTATCACGGATCAAAAAAAGGCGGCGGTTTTACCGTCTTCCGCGATTGGCAGTATTTTACCAAAAACAAAGAATACGCCGAAAGATATACAGAACGGGACAATGCAAACTCTTTGTACAACGTTTTTTGGAAGTCTAAAAAGCCGTTTGACACGAGACTTCCCGAAGTGAGAAAACTTTATGAAAAAGAGTTTCTCGGAAAGTATTCTAACACCGGACTGATGGAGAGCGGACTACCAGACTGGACAGACGGGTATGATCTTGTTGATTTCTTCGAGGAGAATGGATACGACTTCGATTCCATTTTGCTGGATGAAGGAGGAGACCCTACGGATAGCGGAGTTAAGAAACGAGGGATCTCGTATGTTATCCGAGATTCAAGTCAAATCAAATCGGCAGACCCCATTACTTACGACGACAACGGCGACATTATTCCCCTTTCGCAACGTTTCAACGAGGAAGAAAACGACATTCGATTTTCTCTCTCGGACGTGCCGGCGAAGGATCTCGTGCGCGAGAACCGCGAGCTCAAGCGGCTTGTGGAGGATCTCGAAGCGCAGTTTACGGTGACGCGCGGAAAGCGCATCTCGAACACGCGTATTCAGTCCATCGCAAGGGCGATCAAGAGCGAATACACAAGCGACATTTCCACGTTTGAGATCGTGGACGCGCTTCGTGCGCTCAACAATTACCTTGCCGCGTCAAAGACGACGAGCGGTACCGAGGTATTCAACGAGTTCGCAAAGCTCGCACTCGATATGAAATCATCCTTACGGATTATGAAATATTTTTGCGTTGCAAAAATGTGAAATAAAATCCGCCTCTTAACATTTGGCGCAAGCCAAATATTTCATAGCGAAGCTATTTCATATTACGAAGTAATATTTCACTCGCCGTAAGGCGAATTTCATTGAAAAAAGCACCGACAAAGTCGATGCTTTTTTCTTGGAAAGGGA
>JAZRZY010000002.1:0-5995 GCA_045601605.1 Eubacteriales bacterium | reverse complement strand
GAGAGTCCGAATTCATACGCAAAAACAGCAAAAATATCTTTTTTTTAGCCCATAGCCATGTAAAACCCCTCTTTTGTCTCCCTGACAAAAGGGGGTTTTTACAATGAATAATACTTTTAGCGTTTCTTACCCCTACTTACGCTATTTTTAGTCGCTCTTTCCCAGCAAAAAGCACTTGCTTTCGCAAGTGCTTTTTGTTTTGCGATTCATTCGGGAAAACACAACCGAAAAAACGCGATAAATATAGTATTTTCTTTGATTTCATCTTGCAATTGAAAATGGTTTGTTATATAATAATATGAATTGTTTTATGCATTTTGTTTAGGAGAAGTCATATGAACGAACAACACAACGTAAAACATCAAATCAGCGCAATTGCCCATCGCATTTTTGAGATGCGCGATCTTTGCGGTATGACCGCAGAGGAGGTTGCCGGAAAACTTGGCATAACAGTTGAAAAATATCAGAAATACGAATCCGGTGAAGTTGATATTCCCATCGGAGTCGTTTATGCGCTTGCAAATATTTTCGAGGTTGATTCCACGATCCTTCTCACCGGGGAGGCCGCTCGTATGGTTGATTATACCGTTCTTCGCGCCGGTCAGGGAACGGAGATCGAGCGCTACCACGGTTACAGCTTTACCTCACTTGCCGTAAACTTTATCGGCCGCGAAATGGATCCCATGGTTGTCAAGCTCAAAAAGACCGACTCCCCTGCCGAGATGCTTACTCACCCCGGCCAAGAATTCAACTATGTGTTGTCGGGTAAGATCCGCGTGTTTCTCGGTAAACACAGCTTTGACCTGAATGTTGGCGACAGCATTTATTTTAACCCTTCCATTCCGCACGAGCAACGTGCTCTGACCGATGAAGCCAGCTTCTTGACTGTCATCAACGACTGACGAAAGGACTATTTGATACATGCCTTGCACCACAGAACTGTTGCCCCGCTTTTTACCTCGTACAGAATTTGAATCTTACGAGGATTTCAAGCAAAATTATACCGTAAACATTCCGCGCCGATTCAATTTTGCATATGATGTTGTTGACGCCTGGGCTGAATTGGACGACCAAAAGGAAGCACTTTATTGGGTCAACGATCAGGGAGAATCCAGACGCTTCACCTTTGCGGAAATTTCGCGTCTTTCCAAAAAGGCCGCCGGCGTTTTCCGCAGTCACGGCATTTCCCGCGGTGATCGCGTGCTCCTGATCCTCCGACAAAGACCTGAGGTCTGGATCACGCTGGTTGCGTTGCATCGTCTGGGCGCCATCGCTATTCCCGCCACCTTTCAGTCCACGGCAAAAGACATCGTTTACCGTTGCAACGCCGCTGAAGTGAAGGCAATCTGTACGGTGGATGACGACTATCTTTTGGAGCAATGCTCCATCGCGCTTGCCGACTGTGAAACTGTTACCACGCATTTCGTGGTTGGCAACAACGTTCCGGAAGGCGCAAAAGACTATCGCGCCCTCTTAGAGGATGCCGAAGAATTGACCGAACGCATCACGACCGAAAACCGCGATACGATGCTGATCTACTTTTCTTCGGGTACCACAGGTATGCCGAAGATGATTCGCCACGATTTTACTTATCCGCTCGGTCACATCGTTACCGCCAAGTATTGGCAATGCGTGCAAAACGGCGGCCGACACCTCACAGCGTCCGACTCCGGTTGGGCGAAGTTTGCCTGGGGAAAGATTTACGGCCAATGGATTTGCGGCGCGGTCATCGCTGCATACGATGAAGAAAAGTTCAACCCGCACAATTTCCTTAACGTTCTGCAGGATATGAAACTGACAACCTTCTGTGCGCCGCCGACCATCTATCGCTTTTTGATCAAAGAAGATCTGCGCGGTTATGACCTTTCCACCATCCGTCACTGTACGACTGCGGGCGAGCCGCTCAATCCGGAGGTGTTCAATCGCTTCAAGGAGGCTACCGGGCTTTCGATTCGTGAAGGTTTCGGTCAATCGGAATCCACGGTTTTGATTGCGAATTTCCCCTGGTTTGATCAAAAGCTCGGATCGACCGGAAAGCCGAGCCCTCTCTACGATCTTGAGATCCAAGACGAGAATGGCAATCCTTGTGAGGACGGCGTTGTCGGCTCCATCGTCATCAAAAATGCGCGCGGTGTTTCACACCCTGTCGGACTTTTCCGCGAATATCTTTATGACGAAGAGGCGATGAAAAAAGCGTTTTCAAGCGGCGGTTACAACACGGGAGATACCGCTTGGCGCGACGCAGACGGACACCTGTGGTTCGAAGGACGCGGTCATGACATCATCAAATGCTCCGGCTACCGCATCGGCCCCTTTGAAGTGGAGAGCGCGCTGATGACGCACCCGAGCGTTCTGGAATGTGCCGTCACGGCTTTCCCCGATCCGGTTCGCGGTGAAGTTGTAAAAGCAACCATTCTGCTGGCGCGTGGCTATGAGGCGAGCGATGAATTGAAAAAAGAGCTTCAGACCCATGTCAAGCAAGTCACAGCGCCTTACAAATATCCGCGTATCATTGAATTTGTGACCTCCCTCCCCAAGACGACCAGCGGCAAGATCCAACGCACCGAAATTCGACGCCGTGATATGGAGCGTTTCCGCGCTTCCCAAAACGACTGAAAGGACACTCTTATGTTCAAAGAACACATTGATATTTCCCGTCTGTACGCTTCCGCAGAGGAATTTGCGGATCAAACCATCACCGTCGTCGGTTGGTGCAAGAGCGTTCGTGCATCTAACGTTTTCGGTTTTCTGACCATTTCCGACGGCACCTGCTTCAACCCTCTGCAAATCGTTTTTGAAAGCGAAACGCTCGACAACTATAAGGAGATCTCTTCCCTCAACGTCGGCGCGGCAGTTGTTGCCACGGGCGTCTTTACGCTGACCCCCGAAGCAAAGCAACCCTTTGAGTTGAAAGCGTGCGAAATTGAGATCGAAGGCGCTTCCACGCCGGAATATCCGCTCCAGAAAAAGAGCCATTCTCTCGAGTTTTTGCGAACGATCGCTCATTTGCGTCCGCGCGCAAACACGTTCAACGCCGTATTTCGCGTGCGTAGTGTGGCCGCACAAGCGATCCACCGTTTCTTCGCAGAGCGCGGCTTTACCTACGTCAACACACCGATTATCACAACTTCCGACTGCGAGGGCGCGGGCGAGATGTTCCGTGTCACGACGTTGGATGCGGAAAATCCTCCGCGCACCGAAGACGGAAGCATCGATTTTAAGCAGGATTTCTTTGGAAAAAGTGCAAGCCTCACCGTTTCGGGTCAGCTGAACGCCGAGTGCTTTGCGTTGTCTCACTCCAAGGTATATACCTTTGGTCCCACCTTCCGCGCTGAAAACTCCAACACCGCGCGCCACGCTGCGGAGTTTTGGATGATGGAGCCCGAGATCGCCTTTGCGGATCTGGAAGACGATATGCGCCTTGCCGAAGATATGACCAAATACGTCATTTCCGAGGTATTGCGCCTTTGCCCGCAGGATATGGAATTTTTCAACAAATTCATCGACCGTGAGCTTTTGGACCGTCTGACGCACGTTGCCACTTCCGATTTCGCCCGTGTCACCTACACGGAAGCGATCGAGATCCTGAAAAACAGCAACCAAAAATTTGAATTCCCCGTCGCATACGGCGAAGATCTTGCCACAGAGCACGAGCGCTACTTGACCGAAGTTTACTTCAAATGCCCCGTTTTTGTCACGGATTGGCCGAAAGAGATCAAGGCCTTCTATATGCGCCTGAACGACGACGGAAAGACCGTTGCCGCCTGTGATATGCTCGTTCCGGGCGTTGGCGAATTGATCGGCGGCTCTCAACGCGAAGAACGTCTTGAACTTTTGGAAGAACGCATCAAGGAACTCGGAATGTCGCCGGAAGACTATGCTTGGTATCTTGATCTGCGTCGCTACGGCGGCGTCCGTCACGCAGGCTTCGGCCTCGGCTTCGAGCGCCTGATCATGTACCTCACGGGCATTTCGAACATTCGCGACGTAGAAGCATTCCCCAGAACGGTCGGAAACGCTGAATTCTAAAGAGGATTAAGGACACCGAGAATGAATTACTATAAGGCTTCCAAAGAAGAATTGATTTTGGAACTCAACTCTTTGCGCGATCGTTATGAAGCGGAAAAAGCAAAGGGTTATTCCATCAATATGGCACGCGGGATCCCCGCAAAGGAACAACTGAATCTGTCAGAAGGCATCTTATCCGTGCTCCGAAACAACGACGATCTTGTCACGGATTCCATTGACACGCGCAATTACGGCGTTCCGACGGGGATGCCTGAACTCAAGCGCATTTTTGCGCCGTTCCTTTGTGCCGATGAAGATGAAATCGTCGTTGGCGGCGGATCTTCACTCAATCTGATCTACGACACCATTGCAGACGGTATGCTCCGCGGTTTTCCCGAAAGCAAAACGCCTTGGAAGGATTGCGGAACCATTCGTTTCATTTGCCCCGTTCCCGGTTACGATCGGCATTTTGCCATTTGCGAAGCACTCGGGATCGAAATGATCCCCGTTGCTCTCGGTGAGCAGGGCCCCGACATGGATGCGATCACCGAACTTGTGAAGGATCCTTCCGTCAAAGGTATGATCGCAGTTCCCAAATACTCCAATCCGGACGGGTTTACCTTTTCGGAGGAAGTGATCGATCGTCTGGCCGCGCTCAAAACCGCAGCGCCCGATTTCAAGTTTTTCTGGGACAACGCCTACGGCATCCACGATTTTTACGGATACGAAAAAGAGCCTTCCCTCTTTGAAGCCTCGAAAAAATACGGAACCGCGAATCGCGTATACACCTATATGTCCACTTCCAAGATCACCTATGCCGGCGGCGGTGTTTCCCTTGTTGCGGCCGACAAGTCTCAAATCGCGCATATTTTAAGCCGCATGAATTATCAGGTGATTTGCTACGACAAGGTCAATCAATTGCGCCACGCGCGATTTTTCGGCGATTCCGAAGGCCTGTTGCAACACATGGCTCGTCACGCCGCAATTTTAAGCCCGAAATTTGAAGCGGTCTGTAACATTTTAACCGATGAACTCGCCCCTTATGGCTTTGCCTGCTGGAACACTCCGCGCGGCGGATATTTTGTCAGCCTGAACGTTGCTCCCCATACCGCAAAAGCGGTGCATGCCAAAATGAAGGATTTGGGCATCCTGCTGACCCCCGCCGGTGCAACTTTCCCATACGGCATTGATCCCGAGGATCGCAACCTACGCATTGCGCCCACCTCGCTTGGTCTGGAACAACTGCACGTCGCCGCAAAGCTCCTTTGTCTTTGCGCGCGCATCGCGGCGTTGGAATCGCTCTTAAAGAACGCCTAAACCACGGAGACGTTTATGGAAAAAACACGACTTGTTGTCAGGTTCGCCCCTGTATTTTGCCTGCTTTTGGCGCTCTTTCTCATTGTTTTGTTGGGAATCCCATTTTGGAATGTTCCCGCTTTATTCGAGGAAGGTGCAATGAATTTGAGCGGCGACTTTTCCAATCGTTACGCCATCACGTTCTCCGCCGAGAATCAAGATTATGACATACTCGTCGCACGTACTGCGGCACTTCCCTACGAGGGAGTGACGATCACCAAGACAACAAACGGCGAGTACACGCTGACGCTCCCGCGCTCCCTTTCTTCCGGTGCTGATGCAATTGCCAAAACCATCAGCGCCACGGGGAAAATCACCTATACGGACGACTCCGGCGTGGAACTGTTTCCGTCGGATGCCGTGCGAGGCGCCTCGGTGGGATTCGGGCAAATCAATCCCAATTCGACCAAGGGTGCGTATTATCTTGAGTTTTATTTAAACGAGGAATATCGAACCGCTTTCGGCGATGCGACGGAAGAACTTTCGACCCGCGAAAGCGAGGGCAAAAACATTTTGCACGTCAAATTAGACGGCTCCGATATTCTGCAGGCAACCGTCACGGAACGGATGACCAACGACAGTTTTCTCATCGGCGGTAGTTTTAGCGATACCACCCTCCCCAATCTATATG
>JAZRZY010000001.1:0-2397 GCA_045601605.1 Eubacteriales bacterium | reverse complement strand
CGCACCACCTTATCCTCGATCGAGGGGCAGTAACGCGGGCCGACGGACTGAATGCGCCCCGAATACAAGGGCGAACGGTCGATGTTCTCACGGATGATGCGGTGCGTCTCTTCATTGGTATAGACAACGTGGCAGCGTTGCTGTTCTCTTTCGGCGAACTCATCCGCATCGGTATCGGAGGAAAAACAGAAGGCGTCCTCATCCCCCGGCTGTACCTCACAGACGGAATAATCGATGGAATCGGCGTGAATGCGCGGGGGCGTACCCGTCTTAAAACGGCGAACCGAAAGCCCCAAGGCGAGAAGCGAATCCGTAAAAAGATCCGCGCCCGAAAGATTGTCGGGGCCGCTTTTTATGGTGACGTCTCCCACCACGATGTTGGCGCGCAAGAACGTGCCGGCACAGAGCACGGCGCTCTTCGCGTGCCAGACGGCACCGAAGCGGGTGACGAGCAAAAATCCCTCACCCTCCCGTTCGATGGCGGCGATCTCCGCCTGTACCAGGCGCAGATGCTCCTGCGCCTCCAGTCTGGATTTCATATACGAGCGATACGCCGCGCGATCCGCCTGCTGGCGCAGAGAATGCACCGCCGCACCGCGACTTTGGTTGAGCATACGGCTCTGCAGACAGACGGCATCCGCCGCGCGTCCCATTTCGCCGCCCAGGGCGTCGATTTCATAGACCAGATGCCCCTTGCCCGTTCCGCCGATGGCAGGATTGCAGGGCATATTTCCCACGGCATCCAAATTCAGGGTGAACAGGACGACCTCCGTGCCCATACGCGCGGCGGCAAGAGCGGCCTCGATGCCCGCGTGTCCCGCGCCGACGACAGCAACGTCGCAGGAGCCTGCGTCAAAACGAAAATCAGTCATCCTATTTCCCCACACAAAAACGCTTAAAGATCTCGTCGGCGACCATTCCGGCCACCTCCCGTCCGTCTGCTTCGGCAAGAGAGGACAGCGCCTCCTCCAAAAGCGTGACGCACAGATCGTTGTCCTCCTCGGTCAAAAATTCCGAGGCACGGCAGACGGCATCCAGCGCGCGACGGACACAGTCGTACTGGCGCACATTCATCAAAACCTCGCCGCGCAAGAGCGCCTCTTCGTCGGCGATGTAGCATTCCTCCAAATGAGAAAAAAGGCGCGAGAAGTCCGTCTCTCCTTTCACGCTGATGCAGAAGGGCTCACCGAATTCCGAAAGATCCGCATCAAAGGCACGGTCAAGATCGCATTTGGTCAGCACCGGCACGATGCGATGACGCCCGACGAGCGTCTTGAGATACGCAAGCTGGGACAGATCTTCCTTTTGTGCCTTTTCGGAGGAGTCAAAGAGCGCAAAAACGATGGCGCCCTGCCCGCCTTCAAGCTGCTTGCGCGTTTTCTCAATGCCGATCTGCTCGATCTCATCCGCGCCCTCGCGCAGGCCTGCCGTATCGATGAGACGAAGCAAGAGTCTTCCCGCGCTGACAGGATATTCGATCATATCACGGGTCGTACCCGGAATGTTTGTCACGATGGCGCGCTCCTCTCCGACGAGCGCATTGAAAAACGAGCTTTTCCCGACGTTGAAGCGTCCGACGATGTACGCGGGGATCCCCTCCGTGACGGCGCGGGAGCTTTCCAACGTGCCGAGCAGACGACCGAGCGCACTCTTCAGGGATGCCAGCGAAGCCTCCAGCGCCTCGCGCCCGAGATCCTCGATCAGTTCGTCCGGATAATCCATCACCGCCGAAAGCGAGGCGGAGAGGGACAAGAGCTCCTCCTGCAAGGCGGAAAGCTTCTCCGAGAGTGCACCGCTGGCCGCGCGGCGCGCCAGCCGCGCCGCCTCGTCCGTTTTGGCGTCGATCAAATCTGCAATCCCCTCTGCCGTGGTAAGCGTCAGCTTGCCTGCGGCGAAGGCGCGGCGAGTAAATTCCCCCGGCTCTGCCATACGGGCACCCGCCTCCAGACAAACGCGCAAGACCCGCGCGGTAACGACCGCGCCGCCGTGACAGGTGATCTCAAAAGAATCCTCGCCCGTATAAGAGTGCGGGCCGGCAAAATACGTCAAGATCCCGTCGTCCACGACCTCTCCCGTCTCGGGATGTACGATCTCACCGTAGGCGGCGTAGCGGTCGCGAAGCGTTCCCTTGGTGCGAAAGATGCGCTCTGCGAGCGAAAGACACCCTTCCCCCGATACGCGCACAAGCGCGATCGCCCCCTTCCCGAAGGGGGTGGAAACAGCGGCAATGGGAGGCAAAAGCATTGGTTTGATCCTTTCTTTTCTTTCTCTTTTCGTGAGAAAAGAGAAAGAAACAAAGAGAAAAGCAAGGGTGAAACAGCAAGGGAGATAGCCTTCTCCCCAGACGCCGCCCAAAGCGCGGGCGCCGTTTGCGGCCGGCATTCGCCAAACGGTTTG